>SCTU01000260.1 GCA_004297315.1 Dehalococcoidia bacterium
CGTTCATGGAGGACGCCGGGTACAGCCGGAAGGTGGGCGCAGGCATGATCCTGCTCACCTCGGTGCCCTCGTTGCTCTCCATGAACGGCACGGTCTGTACGAGCATGACGCCGATCGACAGCGCGCCGAGGCCGAAGCCGAAGACGATGAGGTAGAACGAGCGCGTGCGCAGCGCCTGCTGACGCGTGAACGAGCGTGCGAAGTCGGCCGCCGCGGCCCGCCCGCCACCGGCGGCGACCTGCGCGGCGCTCTTCCCGTCCGGGTGCAGCCCATAGTCCTCGGGCGCGCGTCGCATCGCGAAAGACAACGGGAAGATCACGGCGAGCACGCCGACGGCCAGCACGTGCCAGGCCGTGCGCCAGCCCACGGCGTCCACCAGCGTGGCGGAGAGCGGCGTCAGTGCGACGCCGGCGTAGGAGACGCCCATCGCCGCGAACGAGGCGACCCGGCCGCGTTTCTCCACGAACCACTTGGAGAGCGTGACGTTCACGACCAGGTTGCCGATCATCGCGGCGCCCGTCGTGACGGCGAGGCCGTTGAGCAGCCACCACTGCCAGAGTTCCTGCACGTAGCCGCACATGAACGTCGCGGCCGCGAGTACGAAGGCGCCGACGCGCATCAGTCGTGCGCCGCCGTGACGGTCTACATAGCCACCGATGAAGAAGCCGGTGAACGCCATGATGAACTGGCCGATGCTGCGTGCGAGCACAAACTCCGAACGCGACCAGTCCAGTTCCTCCGTCATCGGCCGCGTAAACGAGCCGATCATGTAGTTCTGCGAGCCGACCGAAATGAACTGCGCGATGAAGGCGACGGCCACCAGCCAGTAGCCGAAGTAGTTGTTTCGCGCTTTGGTGACCCACCGGCGACCGTCCGCGTCGGGGCGGCTGAGCCAGATCAGGCCGCCCGTGATCCCCGCCAGCGCGAAGCCATATACGCCGACTCGATAGAGCCAATTGACGAACTCGGTCACCGGGGCCTCCCTGTGGGTCGGGGTCCGCTGCCGATCGCTCGCGGCCCCTAGCCGGGGCGCAGCATACCCCGCCAACGCCGGAGGAGCGCCCCCACCCCGTCGGGCTCCTCGACGGCCCCCGCAGGCGTGGGTAGGATCGCGGCTGCGTGCTGTCGACGTGCGCCGTTAAGCGACGGCACCGGAGGAGACTCTCATGGCGTTCGTGATAACCGAGACCTGCATCGGCACTCAGGACCAGGCCTGCGTCTCCGTCTGTCCTGTGGACTGCATCCACTTCGACCCCGGCGTCGACGCGATGTTGTTCATCAACCCCACAGAATGCATCGACTGCGGCGCCTGTCAGCCGGCCTGCCCGGTCAACGCGATCTTCCCGGACAAAAGCGTGCCCGAGGCGCAGTCGAAGTACATCGCCATAAACGCGCTCTGGTACCAGGACAAGGCCGCCGCACGCGCCCAGGTCGTCGGCACGCCCACCGCGACAGTCGCGAAGAAGGCCGCCCCGACCGAGGCCAAGGCCGAAGAGGTTCCGGCCGGCTACATCCCGCCGGAGCTCCGCCCGCGCACGGACGGCTTCAAGTGGGGCGAGAACGGCGTGGAGGGCAAGTGCGCCGTCTGCGGCACCTATGTGATCAAGGGCGGCGTCAAGTTCCGCGAGAAGTCCGTCCTCTGCGCCGAGGACGCCGCGCGCCTGGCGAAGGTCGCGAACCCGTACGGCGCGAGCGCTGGCCGCCGCTAGCCCACCCGCTCTCTCAGTCACTGACGAAGCCCGCCGGAATGGCGGGCTTCTTCTTTGGGCTCCTTCTCGTACCTTGACGTGAACGAGAGACTGATGCACAGTTAGTCCTCGACCGACCACTGAGGGGTAGGGGAAATGGCGACCGAAGCGCGCATCGTAGATTCGGCTGGCGCCGCCGAACCCGTC
>SCTU01000261.1 GCA_004297315.1 Dehalococcoidia bacterium
GGGCCTCGATGTCGAGGTCGGGCATCCCGCGTTGCTGTTCGGGGTCGAGGCTGGTGATCCCGTACTCGGAGGCGTCGAAGACGCCGCGGCGGATCTCGACTCCGGGGTTGCGGACTCGCGCTGGCGGGCTGGGCGCGAGGGCGATGCAGGCGGCGCTCGGCGCGACCTCGGCGAAGCGCAGGGCAAGCAGTCCGCCCATGCTCCAGCCGAGGACGACCGGTGGCGCAGACAGCGTCCGCGCGACGCGGCGGACGTCGTCGAGATAGTCATCCATCCCGACGTCGGAGAGGTCGACCGGGTCGCTCGCACCGTGTCCACGAAGGTCGAGTGCGATGGACGACCAGCCGCCCTCCGCAAGCAGCCCCTGCCATCGGTGCCAGATCGGAGCGCTGCTCACCGACCCGTGGACGAGCAGCAGGGGGTTGGGTCGGGGTCGCGCCGCGACGGTCTCGTAGACCTGCAGGTGCATCGGTCGTATGCCCCGGCTAACGCGCGAGGCCGGGCACAGTCACCGTGAAGAACTCCGTGAGCAACGTCGCCATCTCGCCCGGGAGGTCGATGTTCGGCGAGTGGCCCGTGCGGTGATAGACGTGGAGGAAGCGGTTCCCTTCCGGGAGGGCGAGGTACTCAGCAAGGATGTGCGGGACGCCGACGGTCGTGTCGAGGTCACCGCCGATCACGAGCACCGGCAGCCGCAACTCCGCGAGGCGCGGGCGCAGGTCCAGCGAGGCCATCGAGCGGCGGCCCCCGATCAGACGTGCGAGCGGCGTGTGGGAGACGTCCTCCGCGAGCTCGCTGCGGTAGTTGTCTGGCAGCGTCTCATGGCGTGTGGGAGGCGGCGCCGCGCCGGAGGCGCTCCGCGTCGCCTCGCCGCTCTGGTAGCGCGCGCGGACTTCGTCCTCCCAGCCGGAGGCGAGCGCTGGCCGCGAGGCCAGCGGCGCCGGGTCGAGCAGAACGAGCGACTTCAGCAGCGCCTGGTGGTCGAGCGCGAACCGCGCCACGGTCCCGCCGCCCATCGAATGGCCGGCGAGGTGGAACCCGTTCAGGCCGAGCGCCGTGACCGCCCCCAGGAGGTCGCGCGCAAAGGCCTCGACCGTGTAGTCGGCCTCGTCGTCCGAGCGGTCGGAGTCGCCGGCGCCGCGGTTGTTGAAGGCGAACACGTGGAACCGCGCCGGGTCGAAGCGTTCCTGCATCGCGCGCCAGATCCGCGCGCTCGCCGTGTATCCGTGCACCAGAACGACCGTCTCGGGTCCCCCGCCGTGCTCGAAATACTGCAGGCGGATGCCGTTGCCCGTCTGGACGAAGTCTGACCGCATGCGCTGCCTCCCGTGGCCGGCAAGATTACTCCCTCCGTCAGCGGGGGCGAGCCGGCGGCAGCTACATAAGGACGTCGCACGCTCCGACAACCGATAGGAAACAGCAACGGCGAGGCGAAGTCCGTTGCGGGCCCGTCAGTCCCCGGCGGGTATCTTGAGGTCAGTGGAGGGCAGGAATGTCAACCACTCGTTGAGGGCCTCCGGAAACGGGGGCCCTCACAGTTTGCGCGGAGACGTACTGGACGTCCCCTCGCCTCGAAAGGCCCGCCCATGCCATTCGACGACCAGCGGGTCGATGTGTCCGGAGTCGACGACCGACGCGGGCGCGGCCTGGGGACGCCGATCGCCGTTGGAGGCGGAGGGCTCGGGCTGGTCGGTATCCTCCTGCTCCTGCTCGTGAACGCCCTCGGCGGCGATACATCTTCGCTCCTCACCGGGGGCGCCTCGACCTCCGGCACCGGCGAGACAACGGCGCAACTGAGCGCCCGCTGCAACAGCGACGGGGCCATCGACCGCTACGAGGACTGCTACGTGATCAAGTCGTACAACGAGATCAACGAGGTCTGGGCCAGCCAGTTCTCCGACTCCTCCTACGAACCGCCACGTCTCGTCTTCTTCGAGCAGGCGACCAACACGGGGTGTGGCACCGCTTCCTCGGAGGTGGGGCCCTTCTACTGTCCGTCCGACCGCAGCGTCTACATCGACCTCGGCTTCCTGAAGGCGCTCCAGCAACGGTTCGGAGCGGAGGGGCGGTACGCCCAGACCTACATCGTCGCCCACGAGGTCGGCCATCACCTCCAGACGCTCACCGGCACCGAGTCGAGGGTGCGGGCAACCCAGGGACGTGGCGACACGCAGGCGCTCGCGATTGGCGTGGAGTTGCAGGCCGACTGCTACGCAGGCGTGTGGAGCGCGTTGGCGAACCGCGCCGGCAACTTCTCCATCTCCGAGCGCGAGTTGGACCAGGCGCTCAATGCCGCCGCCGCGGTGGGCGACGACCGTATCCAGCAGAAGACGCAGGGCCGCGTTGACCCGGAGCGTTGGACGCACGGTTCGGCCCAGCAACGGCGGCAGGCGTTCCTCACGGGCTACGAGGCTGCGCGGGGCGACGCCTGCACGTCCCTCGTCCCGCTGAGGCCGTGACGGCCTCTGGCGGTGGAGCCTTCGTGGCTTGAGCCTGCGGTGCTCCTCAGGCGCATCGCCTTTCTCCTCGAGCAGGCGGGTGAGCCCGCCTACCGAAGCCGCGCGTTCCGGCGCGCGGCCGATACCGTCGGCGACCTGAACGAAGTCGAGATCCGGAAGCGCACCGATGCCGGCACGCTGACTGACCTGCCGGGTGTCGGCCCCGTCACGGCGGGCATCGTCGCCGAGGCGCTCGCCGGGGTGACGCCGCCCTACCTCGCCCGCCTTCAGGAGCAGGCGCTGGAGGCAGCGTCCACCGACGCCGGCCGGCTCGCGGCAGCGCTGCGGGGCGACTGCCACGTGCACTCGGACTGGTCGGACGGCGTGGCGAGCATCCGCGAGATGGCGATGGCGGCGATTGAACTCGGCCATGAGTACATCGTCCTGACGGACCACTCGCCGTCGTTGCGGATCGCGCGCGGGCTCAGCGGAGACCGTCTGCGGGAGCAGATCGTGGCCGTCGACGTGCTGAACCAAGAACTCGCGCCGTTCCGTATCCTGACCGGTATCGAGGTGGACATCCTGCCTGATGGCTCGCTCGACCAGGACGCGGATCTGCTCGCGCGACTCGATGTCGTGGTCGGCAGTGTCCACAGTCTTCTGCGGATGGAGCGCGAGGCGATGACCGAGCGCATGCTGAATGCGATCGAGAATCCGTCGCTCGACATCCTCGGCCATTGCACCGGCCGGATGAAGACGCGCAAACGCGACCGGCCAGGGTCGGAGTTCGATTCGGCCCGGGTGTTTGCCGCGTGTGCGCGCTACGGCAAGGCCGTCGAGGTCAACTCGCTCGCGGAGCGGCGCGATCCCCCGCAGCGGCTGATCCAGGAGGCGCTCGCGCTGGGCTGCCAGTTCGCACTCGACAGCGATGCACATTCGCCGGGCGCGCTCGCGGGCAAACGGCGAGGCTGCGAGCGTGCGACCGCCGCCGGGGTCACGGCCGACCGCGTGGTGAATACGAGGCCGGCCGAGGCATTGCTCGACTGGGCGCGGTCGCATCGTGCAGCAGCCGGATCGAGGCGTGCGTGAACCTCGATCTGCCGTTCCAGCCGCCGCTCGAGCCGATGCTCGCGGCCCTGCAGGACGAAATCCCATCCGGCCCGGAGTGGCGGTACGAGCCGAAGTGGGATGGCTTTCGGGCGATCGTCTTCTTCGACGGCACGGACATCTACATCCAGAGCCGCGACCTGCGTCCGCTCAACCGCTACTTCCCCGAGTTGGTCACGGGACTCGCGGAAACCATCCCGGCACCGGCGATCCTCGACGGCGAGATCGTGGTGATGACGGGGCATGGTCTGGACTTCGGCGTGTTGCAGATGCGGCTGCATCCGGCCGCGGCACGGGTGACGAAACTCGCCGCAGAGACGCCCGCGCAGTTCGCGGCGTTCGACCTGCTCGCCGAGGGCGACGCCGACCTGCGGAGCAAGCCGTTCGCGGAGCGTCATCGCAGGTTGCAGGCTCTCGTCTCCGTCGACCGCCCGCCGCTCTATCTCTCACCCTCGACGGTTGAGCGCGACCTCGCGGAGGACTGGTTCGATCGATTCGAGGGGGCAGGATTCGACGGGATCGTCGCGAAGCGGCTGGACGAGCCGTATCAGCCGGGGGTGCGCGCATTCGTCAAGGTAAAGCACCACCGCACGGCGGACTGCGTGGTCGCCGGCTTCCGCTGGGCGAAAGGGCAGGAGGGTGCCGCGGTCGGTTCGCTGCTCCTCGGCCTCTACGACGCGGACGGCGTCCTGCACCACGTCGGCCACACGTCGAGTTTCAAGGCCGGTGAGAAGCGGGAACTCGTCGGGCAACTCCGCCCCTACGTCACTGAGGATGCGACGGCGGGCTTCGGTCGCGGACGGACGCCCGGAGCCCCGAGCCGCTGGTCTCAGGGCAAGGACCTGAGTTGGGTGCGCCTTCGCCCTGAACTCGTCTGCGAGGTGAGTTTCGACCACCTCCAGGGCGATCGCTTCCGCCATGGCACAACGTTCCAGCGCTGGCGGCCGGACAAACCGGCGGACGACTGCACGTACGACCAACTTGGCGCGGCGGTGCCGGCGGAGCT
>SCTU01000262.1 GCA_004297315.1 Dehalococcoidia bacterium
ATCCACCGGCGTGGGAGGGGCAGCGGGCGCGGGCGCAAGCGTCGCGGTGGGCTCCGGCGCACGCTCCGCGGCGCGCGACGATGTGGGGAAGGCGACCGGCGCCGTCTGCGTCCCGGCGCGATCCGCCACCTGGAACTGAGCGGCGCGCTCCTGCTGCGCGCGCCACCAGCGGTAGGCGCAGACCATCGCCCCGGCCAGCCCCACCAGGAGCAGTACACCGACCGTACGGCGGCGTCGGGGACGGCGGCGGGCAAGGCGCGGGATCGGTCGGTATTTCGCTCCGACCTCGACAGCGGCATCCACCAACTCAGAGAGGTCGCTGAGGTCGAAATCAGGACGCGGCACCCGTTCGGAAAGGCGCGCGATCCGCTTGCGTCGCGGCAGGGAGAGCAATGCCATGGCAGTCCGGCTTTCGATTGGCTGACGCCTCGCTGAGTGCGACGGCGAGGCTGTGGATAACCGCCCCAGTCCCAATCGGGAGACGCAATTTACCACGCGACGGGGACGCTTTGGCCGGAATCCGCCGCGGTGGTGGATCACAAATCATTTGAACCCCGATTCGCGCGCTGACGTATCGTCAGTGACCCAAAAGCGGAGTCTCCGATGGCCCTCGACACCGAGCGACAGAAGATCCAGCACCTCCTCCGGCGGGCCGGCTGGGGCTACTCCTCCGCGGAGCTCGACGGGTACCTGACGCTCGGCCTCGAGGGCAGTATCGACCGGCTCCTCGCCCCGGAGGCCGTGGACGACTCCGCGGCGGAGGCGCTCGTCGCGGGCCTGGCCGCCGACCCGCACCAGGACCGTGCCGCGCTCCTCTCGGCGTGGCACCTGCGCATCGTCGCCACCAGGCGTCCCCTGCTCGAGCGGATGACCTACTTCTGGCACGACCACTTCGCGACGGCGATCCACATTGTGGAGAGTCCGGCGTTCATGCAGGCCCAGAACGACATGTTCCGGTCGCGCGCTTTCGGCCGCTTCGACGAGTTGCTCACGGCGGTCGCGCGCGACGCCGCGATGATGGTGTTCCTGGACAACCGGGTAAACGTCCGGAGCGCGCCCAACGAGAACTACGCGCGCGAACTGATGGAACTCCACACCCTCGGCGAGGGCAACGTCTATACGGAGAAGGACATCAAGGAGGCCGCCCGGGCGTTGACCGGATGGCGCATCACGACGGAGCCGCTGACGGAGGAGCAGCGGATGCAGAAGCGCTTCCCCCTGCCCCTCGGCGCCGCGCTCGTGCCGAGCCGCTTCGACAGCGGGCGGAAGACGTTCCTCGGCGTCACGGGAAACCTCAACGACGAGGACGTGGTCCGGACGCTTGCGCGCCGCCCGGAGACCGCGGCGTTCGTGAGCGCGAAGCTCTGGCGCTATTTCGCCGTGCCCGACCCGACGCGCGAGATGCTCGACCGCACGACCCGGGCGTACTTCGACTCCGGATACTCGATACGTGAGGTCGTGCGGACGATCCTCACGTCGGACGAGATGTACTCCGACGCGGCGTACCGCTGGCGCATCAAGTCACCGGTGGAGTTCGTGCTCGGGTTCCTTCGCAGCCTCGGGCTCGTCGCCGTCTCTGGACGTGCGACGACGCACACCCGCGCGATGAACCAGGTGCTGTACGACCCTCCCGGCCCCCAGGGCTGGAGCAAGGACGGGACCGGCTGGATCGCCTCCTCCACCATGCTGGCGCGGGCGAACTTCGCCTACGAGATCACGCGCCTGGACGGCCCTCGAGGCCAGGTCGCCGACGTCCCCGCCCTGCTGCGCGCCACCGGCCTCACGCGTTCCGCCGCGCAGATCGTCGACGGCCTCGCCGACCTCCTCGTGGGCGGCGACCTCGACTCCGAGAACCGCCAGGTGCTGGTGGACTACCTGGGCGGAGAGGCGCACTTCAACTTCACCGAGGCGCAACGGGCGGGCAAACTCCACGGGCTCCTCTACCTCATGCTCTCCATGCCACTGGCACACCTGGCCTGAGTCGAGGACGGACGAATGCCCGACGAAACCTTCCGCGACCGCCCGATCGACCGGCGCTCCTTCATCAAGGGTGGCATGGCCTTCGTCAGCGCGGCGGCCATGACACCCCCCGCGTTCCTCCGCGCGACGTTTGACGATAACTCGATCCCGATCGCCAGGACGACCGGGACGCCCGCGGCACGGCGTCGAATCCTCGTCGTGCTCCAGATGGCAGGCGGGAACGACGGACTGAACACGGTCATCCCGCTCGAAGACCGCGGTTACTTCGAGGCTCGCCCGAAACTGGCGCACAACCCGGAATCAGCGCTGCCGCTCGCGAGCGGGCTGGCGCTCAGCCAGGTGATGACGGAGATGAAGCGGCTGTGGGACGAGCAGCGGATGGCCATCGTGCTCGGCGCGGGGTATCCCAACCCGAACCGCTCTCACTTCCGCGCGATGGACATCTGGCACACGGCCTCGACGGACCACACGCAGGGCAGCGGCTGGCTCGGCCGGTTGATGGATGTCACGACACACGCGGACGATTCCGCCTGGCGCGCGGCGAACGTCGGGAACGAGTTGCCTCGCTCCCTGTTCGGCGACTCAGTGTTTGTGCCGAGCCTCGCCTCGATCCCGGCGTACGTGCTGTCCACCGACCGCAAGTTCCCGAAGGACTCCGACCAGCGCCTCCAGACCTTCGCACAGTTGAACGCCCGCTACGCGGGCGACGCCGCCGTGCAGGCGGAGTACGGCGGCTCCCTGGCCTTCGTCTCGCAGACCGGCCTCGAGGCGTACCAGAGCACGGTGATGTTGCAGGCGGACGCGAGTTCGTACGAACCGAGGGCGGTCTACCCCACCACCCCGATCGCCCAGGCGTTCAAGACAGCCGCCGCACTTATTATGTCTCGTCTCGGCACCGGAGTCGCCTACATCACGACCGGGGGCTTCGACACCCACTCGAGCCAGGTCGTGGGGCAAGCTCGGCTGCTCCAGGCCGTCTCGGACGCCGTCGGCGCGTTCTACGCCGACCTTGCCGCCCACCAGGCTGCCGAGGATGTTGCGACCGTGATGTGGACGGAGTTCGGACGGCGCGTGAAGGAAAACGCCTCCGGCGGCACCGACCATGGCACCGCGACGCCGATGTTCGTGATTGGCGGTGGCGTGCGGCCGGGGCTGTACGGCGACCAGCCCCCAACCACCTCGACGGACTCGAACGGTGACCTGAAGTATACAACTGACTTTCGGTCAGTCTACGCATCAATCATCGAACAGCGGTTTGGCGTCGAGGCGAAAGACGTGCTGGGACTTGCGTATCCGACGTTGCCGCTCTTCGCATAGGCCGGCGGCGGCCAGGCCAAATCTGACCCCCTCCCGCCTACGAGCGTGCGGCGTATAGTCGGGGAACGCTGTCTCCGGAGGCCCGCAAAATGATGACCGACGTCGAACGGAACGTGAAGCATTACCCCGACCGGACGAACCCGGGCGCGGGATACCAGTTGCTGCTGCGGCTGCGGATGCGCAACCGGGCCGGCATGCACGGGAAGGTCGCGACGCTCCTCGGCGAGCACAACGCGAACATCCTGGACATCGACATCGCGGAGGTGAACCCGGACGTCATCGTCCGTGACTTCATTATCCTGTGCGAGGACGAGGAGCAGGCCCAGGACATCGTCCACGCCGTCGCCCTCCTCGACGGTGTCGAGGTGCAGCACGCCTCCGACCGGACGTTCCAGTTGCACCGGCGCGGCAAGATCCGGGTGGAGAACAAGGTCCACATCCGCACGAACGCGGAACTCTCGCACGTCTACACCCCCGGCGTGGGGCGGGTCTCGATGAAGATCCACGAGATCCCGGACGCCGTGTGGTCGCTCACGATCAAGCCGAACGCCGTCGCGATCGTCACGGACGGCACCGCCGTCCTCGGCCTCGGCGACATCGGCCCGCACGCGGCGATGCCGGTCATGGAGGGCAAGTCGATGCTCTTCAAGGCCTTCGCGGACATCGACGCATGGCCGATCTGCCTCGACACGAAGGACACCGAGGAGATCATCAAGATCACGAAGGCGATCTCGCCGGGCTTCGGCGCGATCCTGCTCGAAGACATCAGCGCGCCGCGGTGCTTCGAGATCGAGGACCGTCTCCGCGCTGAACTCAACATCCCGGTCTTCCACGACGACCAGCACGGCACCGCTGTGGTGGTGCTCGCCGCGCTGATGAACAGCCTGAAGATCGTGGACAAGCGCCCGGAGGACCTGAAGGTCTGCGTGCTTGGCGTCGGCGCCGCCGGCGTCGCCTGCTCGAAGAT
>SCTU01000263.1 GCA_004297315.1 Dehalococcoidia bacterium
AAGCCACCCCTGAGGCGCTCCGCGACGCCGCGATCAAGGGCATCTTCGACTCGCTCGACCCCCACTCGTCGTACATCGACCCGGAATCGTACGCGCTCGCCCGCGATGATTTCGAGGGCCTCGGCTCGTTCGAGGGCATCGGAGCCACCGTCTCGAAGGAGGGCGACTGGGTCGTAATCGCGCAGCCGCTGCCCAACACGCCGGCCGAGCGCGCCGGGGTCAAGGTCGGCGACCAGGTGCTGGAGGTCGACGGCCAATCAGCCGAGGGTTGGAGCGTCCAACTCGCGGTCACCAAGATCCGCGGCCCCATCGGCACCAGCGTGACGATCAAGGTCCGGCACCGTGACGGCACCGTCGAAACGTTCAAGATCACCCGCGACAAGATCGCCGTGGAAAGCGTCAGCCGGTTGCCCCTCCTCGGCGGCGTCCTGCGTGACGCGGCCGGCGAAGAGGTGAAAGACCTCGCCTACGTCCGCATCCGCTCCTTCTCACGGACCACGCCTCAGGAGCTCGAGAAGGCGCTCAAGGACGTCAACGGCTCAGGCGCGAAGGGGATCATCCTCGACCTGCGCAGCAACCCCGGCGGCCTGCTGCAGGAGACCGTCCAGGTCGCGGACATGTTCCTGGACAAGGGCCAGATTTTCTTCCAGCAGGACCGTGATGGCGCGGAATCCGGCGCCATCGCGCGGCCCGGCCACTCGACCGAACTGCCGATCGTGATCCTGCAAGACGAGTTCTCCGCGTCCGGTGCGGAGTTGCTGGCCGGCGCGCTCCAGGAGAACGGACGCGCGAAGGTGGTGGGCACCCGCTCGTTCGGAAAGGGCACGGTGAACCACGCGCGCGACCTCTCCAACGGCGGCGCGCTCTACGTCTCCATCGGGCGCTGGCTCACGCCGAAGCACAACCAGATCGAGGGCCGCGGGATCATCCCCGACTACGAGGTGACGATGACACTCGAGGAGATCGAGGCGCGCAAGGACATCCCGGCCGCGCGCGCCATCGACATGCTTCGCGGTAACCCGTTGCCCCCGCCGACTCGGGCGACGCCCACCGCCACCCCGACCGCCACCGGCACCCCCCACCGGTAGCCAGCGGCGGAAACTGAGGGCGGTTGTGCCGAAACAGGGTGTGAGCGTCCTCCGTGCGGCGAAAGCGAAGGCGAAAGCCCCCGCCGATGACGCTGGCCCCACGGTTGCGCAGAACCGTCGGGGCCGCTTCGACTACGAGATTCTGCAGTCGTACGACGCGGGGATCGCCCTGCTCGGTTCCGAGGTGAAGGCGGTCCGCGCGGGCCACGCGACCATTGGCGAGGGGTACGCGCGCTTCAAAGGGCCGGAACTCTTCCTCTACAACGTGCACATTGGCCCGTACGCCCCGTCGCGGGAGAACCACGACCCGTTGCGGACGCGGAAACTGCTCCTGCATCGTCGGGAACTCGAGCGCCTGCGCCACGAGATGGAGCTGCAGCCGCGCAGCACGATCATCCCGCTGCGGATGTACCTGAGCCACGGCGTGATCAAGGTGCAGGTCGCCCTCGCCCAGGGGAAGCGCGCCTATGACAAGCGGGAGGCGATCCGGGAGCGCGAGGCGGACCGCACGATGCAGCGCGCCATCCGGCACGCCCAGCGCTGACGCCCGTGCCCCGACTCGCGGGAACTTCCAGCGGCCGGATCACGTTATGATGATCAAGCAGGACGCACTCCTGCCTTTCGGGGACGACAGGACTCGACAGGCGTAACCGGGTGCGGATTGCGGGCCGAGGTGTCGTCACCCTCGTAAAACCGGCGGCAAAAAAGTAACTGGCGACCGACAACTCGCCCTCGCGGCCTAACTAAGCCGTGACGTGGCCGGCCACCTCGCCCCGACGGGTGGCCGAACCGCGACGCAATGCCGGGGTGCTGCGGAATGCTGCGTCTCAGGACGCTCCGCCTAAGACTACTGAGACTGGCCGGAACCACCTGCCGCCATAGGAGGGGCCCGGCGAGATGAACTCCTGGTGGCTACGCCCGTAGACGTCCGTATCAGGTCCGCTCTGGACGGGGAGTTCGATTCTCCCCCGTCTCCACCAAGACGATTACTCGCATGACTATTTGCGAGTTACCCAAAGCAGGATTTCGGGGAGTTCTTTTTTCAAGAGGGAGGCGCGATGCGCGCGCGCGACGGGCAGAGGACCACCGCGTGCCTGGAGCGGGCGAGTCATCCCGCCTTTTGAGTTCCCCGTGTCCTGGGGCGGCTTCGCGCATGTTCGTACTTGATCGCGGAGAGGAATCGGCTGCGGGCATCCTCTAGCTGCACCGGCGTCAGCGCCGGAACAAAGCTTCCGGATGCGAGCAACTGGCCGACCGCGTCGGGAACCGGACCCACTGAGATGGACAGCTCGTCTATGTTGCCGCTGGACATCATTTGCTCCCACTTCAGTGACCATTGGCGGATGACGTTATGCTCGGACGGCGCCATGCGAGCACTTCGTACCGCTTAGCGGTCGGCGGACCGGCAACGAAGCCCGCGAGCCCTACGCCAGCAACTACTCCGGAATTCCTATGTCTGCGCCAGGTGTGAGCGGAGAAGATATGCCTGCTTCTCCACTTCCCGCGCCGCCTCGATGTAGATGTCCTGTGTCACAAAGTCTCGATGCTTCTCGGCATCTTCGATCGCTTTGCTCAGCGAACCGCTGTAGGTCTCAAAGCGGATTAGAATCGCGCCGATCGCATCCCGCCATGGAAGCTCGCGCGCCTCAAGATCTGACAGGGGTGATTCGTGTCCGGCTTGTCGAATTGTCCCGCTCGGGATCGCCCGCAATGCGCGCATGCGCTCCGCAAACAGGTCGATGTGTATGACGAGCAATGCCGCCTGGTCGTCGAAGAGCTCGTGGATGGCGATGAAGTTCGGACCGGTCACGGTCCAGTGGGCCTGCTTCACCTGACTGTAGAGGTCGAGAGCGCACGCAATATGGTGATTAAGCGTATTGGTCACAGCGCTCTGGTGAATTTCGGGGCGGATCGTAGCAGTCATGGTTGCGCCTCTCTCACCGCCGGACTGTACGCGTGACTGCGTCACAACCGCGTCACCCTTAGAAGGTGCTGACAATTGAGTGCACTCGTGTCTTCGGCAACACCGCACTGACCGGAACAACGGGCGAATCCGTTGGCAGGGCAGCGCTTCGCCCGTCACGCTCGTGCAATTAGATTCCTGAACAGCCTCGTCTTAAGCGGAAACACGCCCACGCGACCTGCACACCGTTACTGCACCGCTGACTTTCGCCGGGTGAGTCCGTGTGCGCGGTGGCGGCGAGGTTTGCTTGACCGCTTGCGGTGAGGCCGCGTAGCGGGATGCGCGGGAACAGCTATTCGCGGTTGACCGGGCCAATCCGCAGGAAACCGTGGCTTCACAGCGCCGGGGTTATGCGAGTGCCCTTGCCAACTGGTTACGGACGAGCCAGCGGCGCCACGGCCACAACGACGGTACCTTCGCCCGGCGCCCATGTGATGGTGAAGCTGCCCTGAACGAGGGCGAGCCGCTCGCGCATGCTGGCAACTCCCACCTCTTGCCCGCCGCGGGCAGCATCCGGCCTAGCGGGCTCGAATCCACGGCCCCAGTCCCTGATCTCGAGCCGGATCGCCGCATCAGCCCGCTCCAACGTCACGCGGACCGGGGATGGGCCGGCGTGCTTGCGAACATTGGTGAGCGCCTCCTGCGTGACGTGGTAGAGCGTCGTCTCGAGTGCCGCCGGAAAGCGCTCTCCGCCAACGTTATTCTCGTAGGTCACTTCGCGGCCCTCGCCGCGGAGGGCTTCGACCTCATGCGCGATCGCCGCGGAAAGGCCAAAATCGTCGAGGATGGTTGGGCGCAGGCCAGCGATCAGTTGGCGTGCCTCCGTCACGGCGCGTTGCCCGGCGACCAGTGCGGCTTTGAGGTAAGCCCGCGCCTGCGGGGAGCGTGGATGGTAGCTGCCGGCGAGGAGTTGCAGTTGCTGAAAGGTCACTACCGTCGTTTGTGCGAGACCGTCGTGGATGTCGTACGCCACCCGGCGGCGCTCGTCGTCCTGGGCCGTAATCAACCTGCCCACGAGGGCGTGCAACGCTTGCTCGTGCTCGGCAACCGCCTGGTACAACTTGGCGTTGGCGATGACCGCCCCCAGCTGACTGGCGAGAAGCTGTAGCAAGTCGAACTCGTCCCCCGCCTGGCGTTCGGGATTATCGGGGAGGAGGACGGTCAGCACTCCGACGAGCGTGCCCGGTGGGGATATCAACGGTAGTGCGAACTCCGTGATACCTGCGTTGCTATCTGGCCGCCTCTCCCCCACCAGAGGCCGCCCCTCATCGATCGCCCGTCGCGCGAGGGGTTCAAGGTCAGCCGCCGCGGTGCCTGTGTGGCCCGTTTGTGTCACGAGGTTCCCCGACTCGTCGAGCAGCCATACCATCCCGGCCGCACCGCCGGTGAGTTCCATTGCGCGCTTGAGTGCCGGCTCGAGGGCACGCGGTAAATCGGGTGCCCCGATCAGCGCGTTGCCGACCTCGACGAGCTCGCGGAACTGGGCTGCGCGATCCGGGGGTTCTCGATCGCGAGCCTGTAGCCCGGCTGCCTCCCGCGGAAGGCCCGCTGCGGATCGTGTGTCTGCTCGCTCGACGGCATCAGCCGGCGGGCTCGATACCGATGCGTGGGACGGCACGAAATAAGCTATGAACGCCTCCAGGAGCATCTGGTAGGAACGCTCCACTCCATCCGCGACGATCGGGAGAGGGAGGCGTCTCAGAACGCGTTGCATCGCGGTGACGTGGGCTGCCAGTAGTTCCTCGGGAAGTACCCCTAACCCGGCCGCCCTCCGCCCCAGTTCCGACGCGAGGGACAACTCTTGCTCACCGGACGAACCGAGGTATGAGTTCAGGAGCTCCTCGAGCTCGTCCGCTAGGCCTGCGCGCTCCATCAGATAGCCTCACGGTGTCGGGGGAGTAGAGCGGCAGCGTCTGGGTGCTCCCATTCCACCGGCATGGAGGTGGCCCTATCAGAGCGGGACGATGGTCGGCGGATTCCGGAAGCAGTGATTTCGACGACGCCATCCGTGTGCAGTGCGAGCAGCGGCCCGAGAGGGGGCTCGGAGACCTGCCGTAGCACAATCCGCAGATCACCGCTTCGAGTATGCCATGAGCACGAAAACGAGGCGCACACCCACTCGCCGGGCACATCCCCTGGATCTTTCCAATGCCAGAATCCGAGGATCGGTCGCTTCGGGCGATACTCAGACGAGGGCGTCATCCCGATCTTCAGCGACCACGTCGCTATTTCACCGAGTCGGCAGTTTCGCGAGGACGACGAACACTCGTCCGCGCTTCGCCGCGTACCAGTGGAGTTGTTAATTGTTGGTAATTTCGTCGAGGAGGCCTAGTTGGATGGCCCGAACGGCGGCTTGGGTACGGTCGCTCACCCCGAGCTTGCTGATGATGTGCTCGACGTGCGCCTTTACGGTACTCCGGCTCACGACGAGTGCGTCAGCGATCTGCGCGTTCGTCTTCCCTTCGGCGACGTGCGCGAGGACCTCCCGCTCACGGGCGGTGAGCGAATCGATCTGCTTCGCTTGCGGCGCCGTCCGAGGCTCGACAGCGAGCCGCTGCAGCAATTGATTCGCCAGGCCCGCGTCGATGCTCGATTCGCCATGCAACACGTTCCGCACCGCGCTGACGAGATCCTGCTTTGTGGAGTCCTTGAGCACGTATCCGGCTGCACCGACCTTGATGGCCTCGAAGAGATAATCCGCGTCGGCATACATCGTCACAATGACCACGCTTACCTCGGGGGCGATCTCCTTGATGATTCGCGTGGCGGCGAGTCCGTCCATACCTGGCATGCGCACGTCCATCAGCACCAAGTCAGGGGGCGCTCGTCTGACCTGTTCGATGGCCGCTTGGGCGCTGCTCGCTTCGCCGATCACCTCGATCTCAGGATCACCGGCGAACATGCTCACGATCCCGGAGCGCACCATTTCGTGATCGTCCACGACGAGCACGCGGAAGACGTCACGCTGATCTACGATCAAAGCGCGTGTACCTTTACCGTCAGCTGCCATGGTTGCGCCTCTTTCATGAGCGAATCATGTAGTCGTCAACCTTGATCCTCGCGCTCCAGAGCTGATGTCAGGGTCTTTCTAATACTAATATACATGTTGACATACGTGTTCCATTCAAGCGAAGAAGAGGCCTTGATCGCACTCGGCTCCCGTAGATCGTCAGGATTGGTCAGTTGCATAGTGCTTTAACGCACTCGACGGCAGCCTCGTCTCCGGTCGCCTCGGAGACAACGTGAACGGAGTGACGCAGGACGTCCGCCTAGCTGAAGCTCCAGCCGCGCGAAGCGCCGACCGGCACTAAGTCCGCCCTGCTTGTCATGCCCGAGAAGGCCGGTCCCGCAGTTCGGTATGCCAACAGACCCCTAGCAGGTGGCCGAGAGCGGTGGACGGCGGGCATAGCGAGGCGACCGTGAGTCGCCTACAAGGAGACGAGCAACGTTCCAAGCACGAGGTACGGCCCGTACGGGATTCGCGTGCGGCCACGCCCCCGATGTTGGACAAGGATTCCGAGACACACGACCGCGCACACGATCGCCCCGAAGGTGAGCGCGGGGAAGATCAACCCGGCGCCCGAAAATGCGCCGATGAGCGCCGCCAGTTTGACGTCGCCGGCGCCGAGCGCGCGCGGCACGACGATGTAGGGCACCAACATGACGCCGAAGCCCAGCAGCGCCCCGAGCGCGCTCGACGAGTAACCCCCCGCAGGCAGCCAGGGCGCCAGCAGAAGTGCGAGTGGGATCGCCGGGTAGATCAGGCGGTTCGGCAGCAGATGGCGCTCGAAGTCGGTGGATGCGAGCGCCAGGAGGACGAGTGCCAGCGCCAGGGTGACGGCCAGTTCGGCGACGCCATCGGCGGCGGACCAGGCCAAGACAGTCAGAGTGGCGCTCGCGGTTGGCAGCAAGATCAGGCGGCGGCGGGGAGGCCACGACATGTCGCGCGACGGGTGGTAGCGGTACGCATAGTCGAGAGCGACTGCGAGTATCAGACCTGTGCTCAGGCCAAGGCTGATGGCCATGAGGGCCTCAAGCCGGGCGTGAGCCAGCTCAGTGAGTGCCACTAGGGCGGCTGTCACCTGACCACACAGCGATCGTAACGGACCTGCAGTCTGCCGGCGCGGAAGCATTCGCCAGTGCGCAGCGCTCGGCCTTCAGCCGCCACGCGCTCCGTGCCGATGAAGAGCGGCTCGTCTCGAGGACGCACGTATAGGTTCCCCTTCCAAACACTGACATGAATATGAGATCGCAGGAGATCGAGGTCTGAGCCCAGACCGTTCCGCAAGCCGCCCTCGTCAGGCGCCTGCTCTCGTTCCAGGTCTTCGGCTGTGAGGGCGATCAGGCGCGCTTCGGGATCGAGGATGGAAGTTGGCGCGACTCCGTCGCGCATGAGCAGGCGGTGGAAGGTCGAATGTGATGCGTTAGCACGCCGCCCTCGGATCAGCGCACCGATGAGGAGCGCGACCCCGACGCCGAGCACCGCCGCGAACGCCGCCGCGAACACGACTGGAGAACGCCACCCGTGCGTCAGCATCGACCCTGCCACGGCCACCGGTTCGGGGGCTGTGGTGGCAACGGCGACCGCTACCGTTGCCATATGGAAGGTGAAGGTGACGTAGTCGATTGGGGTGATGGAGAAGTCGCTGTCCACAGCGTGCAACCGCAGCCGGAATGAGCCGTCTCCTGGCCGTGCCCGCTCGCCAAACGCAAGCTCGACCGACATCGTGGGGGAGAGGGTCGAATTCAAGGCAGAGAGCGACACCCCCTCGGGGCCCGAGAGCGACCACCCGACCCTGCGCCCAAAGGCATCGGAGAAGGCGCTCGTCAGCCGTACGTCCGCTTTGACCGAAGTGCCTGGTTCGAGGCGTCCGAGTCGGAGGACCAGGGTGTCGATAGCGACCAATGGCCTCCGGTCTGGTGACGCGACCTGCACGCCCGCCGTTGCGAGCAGCCGGGTATCCTCGGCGCTCAGCAGCGATTTGACATCGTGATAAACGACCGAGAGCTGCGCGCCGGCCGCAGTTGCCCGGCCCATGAGCGCAGCCAGCCCGGCCACGCCCGTGGCCGCGTGAGGACCGGTGTCCTTGCCATCGGTATAGAGGACGAGCGTCTGGACGCGGGTTACCGCGGGCGTCTCGTCACGCCAGCGGGCGAGCTGGCCCAGCGCAAACTCCACCGACTCGTATATATACGTGCCTTGTCCATCCGTCGGGAGCGTGGCGATGTGGCCTCGCAGCTCATCGATGAATTCGCCATCGATCGCTCCCGGGTGTAGCGATTCACCGTCCGCGGGCGGATAGGCAAGCTGAAGGTCAGGGCCGCTATCGAAGGGGACCAGTGCGACGTTAGTCCCTGGTGCGAGGTGGTCGACCAGATCCCTGAGTGATTCAGAAACTGCGGGCCATACCGGGCCGCTGCCCTCGTCGCTCACCATGGACGTCGTCACGTCGATGAGCACGAGGACGTCGTGCGTCACCTGCGGGGAGGTGTGAGCCTCGGCCGCGAATGTAGCCGACCCGGACCACGCCGCGCACAAGACGAGCGTCGCGAGCAGTAATGCAGCGAGCACGCGGCGGGTAGCGGTCAGTCGGAGCAACGGGGCCTCCAAGGGGCGCCGATCGCAGCGTCGCATTGGCACTCGACCGGGAGCAGGTGTTCCGAGCATCACAGGTGGAGGCCCCGCTCGCATCGGCCGGACGGCCACCCCCGTGTGGTGATCGCGAAATCGGCCGGATGCCGCCGAGCAAATCCGCCATGCGGCGAATGTTGGGCCGCGCGCCCCGCAGCATGCTTGACGAGCCCAACCCGGAAGGCTGCGAGGCACAACCTCGACAGCGCAACTCGCTAGGAGACTCTCTTGTTCAACTTCATCAACCACCGGCTTATGACCATGGTGCAGTGTGTCGACGCGCGACGCTTCGAGGCGGAAGAGGACAGGCAGACGCTGGTCGAGTACGGCCTGATCATCGGCCTGCTCTCGATCGTGGCCATCGGCGCGATCACGTTCCTCGGCGGAACGATCACCGGCCTCTTCGAGGATGTCACCACGGCCCTCGGTGGCACGGTCCCGGTCTAACCAACGCCGGCCCATCGGTACGGAAGGGGGCGCGCTTGCGGGCGCCCCCTCGGTGACAGGACGCTGCCATGACTCTGCGAGATCCGCGTTCGCTCCGTCGGAGCGAACGCGGTCAGGCACTGGTTGAGACGGCGCTAGTGCTGCCCGTATTTCTCGTGCTTGTACTCGGCATCGTCGATTTCGGCAACGCCTACCAGCAGTTCATTTCGGTCTCGGGCGCCGCGCGTGAGGGCGCCCGATTAGGAATCGCGGGAGCACCGGCGAGTGCGATTACCGATCGAGCGAAGGCGGCTGCCCGCGAGCTCACGGTCGTCGTCCAGGTCACGAACGCATGTGGCACGGCCGGCACGCCGCTCCTGGTCCAGGTGGAACGCGCCTACAAACCGATTACACCGCTCGGCCAGTTTGTCAGCGGCGTTGGTGATGGGTTCTCACTTCGCGCAACTGCGGACATGCGGCTGGAACAGACGGGATGCTAGTGATGATGCGACGGTGGCTATTGAACCGCTTCGCCACCCTCCTCGGCCCACTTCGGCGGGATGAGCGGGGTCAGGTACTCGTGCTCGGCGCGTTGCTCGTCGTCCCGATGCTCGGGTTCGCCGGGCTCGCACTCGATGTCGGCGTGCTCGCGAATACGCGCTGGCAGATGCAGCATGCGGCGGACGCCGCGGCGCTGGCGGGCGTGCAGGAACTGCCTGGATGCGGTGGCGCCGCCATCGCCCGCGCGGAGGAGTGGGCTCGGCGGGGTGACCACGCGCCGTCTGCGGTCGCGGTGACGCTCGAGGGCTCTGGCTGCGACACGATCCGCGTGCAGCTGCGCGCCGACGTGCCTCTTTCGTTCATGCGGGTGTTCGGCATCGACGAGCGCAGCGTCTCCGCGGCGGCAAGCGCGCGGATTGCCAGCGTCACCAGCACCCGTCACTTCATGCCCTGGGGCCTGACCGTCAACAACAGCGACTGTCTTGTGGCGGGGAGTCCGCCGCAGCCACGAGTCGGAGCGACCTGCATCCTCAAGATTTCTGACGGCGCCGAGACGATCGGTGACCGCGGAGCACTGGACGTCGATGGCGGCGGCGGGGCCGGCTATCGCAATCAGATCGTGGACTCCAGCGCGGACCAGCCCTATGGCGTAGGCAGCAGCGTGCGCGCCTTGCCAGGCAACATGGTCGGACCGACAGGCCAGGGCATCCACGATCGGCTGCTGGGGGAGCCGAGCTCGTTCGGCGGGGTGCCGTGCGATACCAACGGGAACGGCCGAGACGACTTTGACGAGGTGTTCGTCGACCGCGGATCAACCAGCGGCCCGCGGTACGCGGTGCGCTACGCCTGCCAGAACAGCCCGCGGCTGATGACCGTGCCGGTCGTGGACCAGATCAAACCCCCGGACGCGTCGACGATCCTCGGCTGGGCCACCGTCTACTTCGATGGCTACGGTTGTGTCGACGGCAATGAGACGTGCAATGGCAAAGGCCACTGGGCGGTGACCGGACGCATCGTCGACGCCGTCTGGTCCGACCCCGACGGGACCACCGGCGTCTATCGAGCCGGGCAGCCTGCTGTCTGGTTCCTAGTTGAATAACCAGACGCACCGTGTGAACAGGGACGGAAGTAAGGACAACTGCAATGGGAACAACCATGGCTAGCGCGGGCAGCCACTCTCTGGGCCGTGGCAATCGCCGGACGAAGTTGCTGATGGCTGCATTCCTGGCGCTTGTCAGTGCGACGCTTGCGTTCGTCTTCCTGCAGCAGGGCGCCGCTTCATCGCACGCCGTGGTGCCAGGCAGCACCGTAGTGCTCACCGCCGCCCGGGAGATCGCGGCGCAGTCTACCATCCAGCCCGAGATGGTCGTACTGAAACGGATCCCGCTAGAAGCCGTGGTACAAGGCGGCTTTCGGGCGCCGGAGGAAGTTGTGGGGACGGTAGCCCGCTACCCGATCGGCACCGGTGAGCAGATCACAGCAGTGAAAGTGTCCCGTGGCCGACCGTTGACCGGGCTCACTGCGGCGATTCCGGACGGGCACCGTGCGATGGCGATCAGTTCATCAGCGGTGGTCACCGCCGGTGGCATGCTCCAGCCTGGCGACCGCGTAGACGTGCTCGCGGTCGTCACGGGCGGCATCGAGACAGCGGGGCATGCCGAACGAATCGGCGAAGCGCTCAGCGTCGTGCTGGTCGAGGACGCAGAGGTGCTGGCAGTCGCACAGCGCCTTATTGAACTCGCACTGCCGCCATTGTCGGGTGGTTCGAGCGAGCGTCTGGACCTCGTCGATGCCAAGGCAGCGGCTGCTCCCTCTGCCGCCACAGTGACCCTCGCCCTGACGCCGCAAGAAGCACAGCGAGTCCTGCTCTACGAGCAGCGGGGCGTCATTCGGCTGATCGTGCGTCCGCCCACCGTGGCGACCGCGGGAGGACAGTAATGCAACGGCACACAATGACCGCAGGAATGCAGGGCACATACATGCCGAGCGTCGGCGCCCCTCGTGTCGTCGTGCTTGACCCGGACCTGGGTCGGAGGGCTGCCGTGCGCGAGGCGCTGACAGCGGCGGGTTTCGCAAGTGCCGGCGAGGCCGGATATGGCGTTGAGGGGGCCAATCTTGTCCAGAAGACAGCGCCCGATGCCGTATTTGTGGCCCTCTATGATCAACCACAACGCGCGCTCCAGACCATCGAGTTGCTAAGCACGCGCCATGCGGCACCGCCGGTCCTCGCCTATGCGAAGACAACCGATGCGGGTTCTGTGCGTGCCGCGATGGGTGCTGGAGCGCGCGACTACGTGGTCACCCCAGCATCTTCGGAGGAGCTCCATCGCTCCCTGCAACATGTGCTCGCGCAGGAGCGGCGGCGATGCACGACTGCTGGCGGGCCGGAGGCTGGAGCCGAGAGCCTCAGCCACGCAGGCGCGGTGATCACTGTGTTCGGCGCAAAGGGCGGAGTGGGCAAGACGACCGTGGCATGCAACCTCGCGGTTCGTCTTCGACAGGAGACGGGCCAGTCAGTCGTACTCATCGATCTCGACACCCGCTTCGGCGATGTGGCCTTGGCGCTGGATGTGCCTGTGGCGACGAGCCTTACGGAGGTCGCGAGAGACTTACCACACGTGTCCGGCGAGCAAATGCGCTCCTATCTGACGGAGCACTCGAGCGGTGTGATGCTGCTGGCCGCGCCGCCGAACCCCGCCGACTGGAGCGAGATCACGGTCGGGCATGTAGAGCAGGCGATCGCCCTGCTCGCGTCGGTCTGCGACTACGTGATCGTGGACACCCCAGGAACGTTCAATGACGTGGTCGCGAGCGCCGTCGAGCACGCCGACACCGTGCTCGTCATTTCCAGCCTGGATGTGGTGAGCGTCAAGGACACCTGGCTTGCGCTCGAGATGCTGGGATCCTGGGGGGTACCCGCGGAGCGGCTAAAGCTCGTGACCAACCGCACCGCCCCCCACTGCGTGGTCAGCGAGGCGGATGTGACGGCGGCGCTACAACGCGCGCCACTCATGCAGATTCCGTACGACCGGGCAGTCTCGGCCGCATCAGCGGTCGGGCAGCCGGTCGTGCTCGCACAACCAAGCTCCGCGTTCAGCGAGTGCATCGGCGAGATGGCGCGCGCGCTCGCCGGCGTCGTCCCTGTCCGCCGCGCCAGATTATTCGGATTGTTTCCGCGTAGAAACAACAAGGAGGTGGGACGATGACGCAATTGACGGACCGACGACGCTTCGGGGTGAGTGCCGGCATGCACCGGCTGGCTGAACGCCCTATCAACCCGCCCGAACCATTGGCAGAGCCTCGACGTAGTGCGTCCCCCACCCCGCCCAATATCGCGGGTGTGGTCGGGCTCGACGGGCCCGAGCCCCGACTGCCGCCGCCCGAGACACGGCCGGCGGCGGTGGCCTCGGTGCCGATAGCAGCGGTCTCGCCGCGCATTCGTCGCGTCCCTCACGAGGTTGAGGGCCTGAAGGGCCGTCTGCATCAGCGGTTGATCGCCGACCTCGACGTCGAACGCCTCGATGCCCTCGCTCCGGGGGAGGCGCGCGCTGCCGTCGATGGCGCCGTACGCAGCCTGCTCGCGCGGGAGGCTCCTGCGCTGAGCGGTGACGCAGGCGAAGACCTTGTGCGAGCGGTGACAAGTGAGGTGTTCGGCTACGGGCCGCTGGAGCCGCTGCTCGCCGACGCTTCCATCAGCGAGATCATGGTGAATGGTCCGGACCGTGTCTTCGTGGAGCGCAACGGCAAGCTGCAGCTGAGCGAGGTCCGCTTTCGCGACGCCGCGCACGTGTTGCACATCATTGACCGCATCGTCTCCCGCGTTGGCCGCCGCGTGGACGAGTCATCGCCCATGGTCGACGCGCGGCTCCCTGACGGCTCGCGCGTCAACGTAGTGGTTCCGCCCGTGACGCCAGACGACGCTCCGTCGATCACGATCCGTAAATTCAAGCAGGACAAGATGGGGCTGGCCGACCTGATCGCCTACGGCAGCATGACGACGGAACTGGCCGAATTCATTGCGGGAT
The DNA here is from genome assembly GCA_004297315.1 of Dehalococcoidia bacterium. Lineage (GTDB taxonomy): Bacteria > Chloroflexota > Dehalococcoidia > UBA2979 > UBA2979 > SURF-43. The sequence continues at coordinate 13,636 of SCTU01000263.1, forward strand.
GCGTGCGTGGCAAGCTGAACGTGATCATCTCGGGTGGCACCGGAACCGGCAAGACGACACTGCTGAACGCTCTCTCCTCGGCGATCCCAGCAGATGAACGCGTTGTGACAATCGAGGATCCAAGAGAGCTGCGGCTCCAGCAGCAGCACGTGGTGACGCTCGAGGCGCGCCCGGCCAGCGTGAACGGAAAACATGAGGTTACCCAGCGCGACCTCGTTCGCAACGCACTGCGCATGCGTCCGGACCGGATCATCGTCGGCGAGGTGCGTGGGCCAGAGGCCTTCGACATGCTCCAGGCGATGAATACGGGGCACGACGGATCCATCAGCACGGTGCACGCGAACACGCCGCGCGATGCCTTAGCCCGTATCGAAAATATGGTGCTCATGGCGAACCTCGACCTGCCCGTGCGCGCCATTCGTGAGCAGGTGTCCTCCGCGGTCGATCTCATCGTGCAGGTGACGCGACACCCCGACGGGGGGCGGCGGATCACGTACGTCACGGAGGTGGCAGGGATGGAGGGGGACGCGATCACGCTTCAGGACGTCTTCGTCTTTGAGCAACAGGGCATTGACGGTAGTGGCAGGATCACCGGGCGGTTCACGCCTAGCGGCTTGCGACCAGGGTTCACCGAGAAGCTCGAGCAAAACGGTATCCATTTCGCCAGCAGCGTGTTCGGGATCGACCAGGAGTGGGGGAGATGATGCTCGTGCCATTGCTGGCCGCGATGTCGGGCGGGCTCGCCGTCGCGTTCGTGGTGCTTGCGTTGGGAGAGCGACGCTCGCGGGCGGATGTCCTCGTCGCTTCCGTGGCGCGGCGTCTCGAACGCCCGCAAGCACCCGGTACCGTGCCGCCGGTCATGCGCCAGCAGCACTTCAGTGGAGTCGCTCTGCTCAACTCGCTGCTGTCGCATCGGGACTGGTCGCGGCGCATGGCAGACGAATTAGCGCAGGCAGGCGTTGACATCTCCGTTGGCCTGTTCGCACTGATCAGAAGCGTGCTGGTCGCGGGTAGCGCGGTGGGAGTGGCCGTCCTCACCGGCATCCCGCTGCTCGGATTGCCGGCTGCCGTCATCGCCGCGCTGTTGCCCTCTTTCTACCTCAAGCGGGCCAGGCGACAGCGCGTGCGGCGCCTGGAGCAGCAGCTCCCCGATGTCCTCACTTTGCTGTCGAACGCCTTGAAGTCCGGCTTCGGCCTGATGCAGGGACTACAGCACATCGCGGACCAAGTGGACGGGCCCCTCGGCGCGGAGTTGCGGCGCATGCTGCGCGATGTCGCGGTCGGAATCACCGTGGAGGAGGCGCTCAGCGCGCTCTCAGAACGGGTCCCCAGCGAAAGTCTGGAGATCGTCACGACCGCGATCATCATCCAGCGAGCCGCGGGAGGAAACCTCGCGGAGATCCTTGATACTGTGGCCGATACGGTCCGTGAGCGAGACCGGATCCAAGGCGAGATCCGCACGCTCACGACGCAACAGACCTACACCGGGTATCTCCTCGTGCTGCTCCCAGTGGGCATCGCCGCGGTCATCACGGTGATGAGCCCCGACTACATGCGGCCGCTGTTGTCCACCAATTTGGGCAGGATGCTCACCGGCGGCTCAGTGACGATGGACATCCTCGGCTTTGTGATGATGCGCAAAATCCTGGCCATCGAGGTATAACGCATGACTATCCTAAGTCTCCTAGCGGCCCTCGCGCTCTGCGGCAGTGTCTTCTTGGTGGGCGCCGCGTTCGTCGAGCGGCCCGCGTCGGCTCTGGCGCTACGGCCCCGGAGCGCGATGCTGCCCCGCCCGAATCGGGATGAGGCGGCTGCCGAGAACGCGAACCCGGGCGTGCTCCGCCCGCGCGATAGAGGCCTCGTGGCGCTGCTCCCGTTCGCGCTCGGCGAGCGGGCGACGCGGAGGTTGGCGGAAGCCGGAAGCCCGGCCTCTCCTGGCCGCTTCCTGCTCTTCTGCCTCGTGTCGGGCCTTGTCTTGCCCACCGCCGTCGTCTCGCTGTCCAGGCCGTGGGAGGCGGACATGACGGGCTTGATGATGGCGATCGGCACGCTGGTGCTCGGCCCCGCTGCGCCTTACGTCTGGCTGAGTGGGCGGGTCAAACGGCGCCGAAGTGCGATCTTGAAGAACCTGCCGGACGCGTTCGACCTGCTCACGACGTGCGTCGAGGCCGGATTGGGTTTGGACGCCGCCCTCAGCCGGGTCGCCACTCGTGCCCGCGGTCCCTTCGGCGAAGAACTCAGCCGGACGCTGCGAGAGTTGGGGATGGGCCGCCCTCGGCGCGAGGCACTGCGTGGCCTCGCCGACCGCACGCAGATACAGGACCTCGAACTCTTCGTGAACGCCGTCATCCAAGTGGAGCAGATGGGCTCTAGTATCGGCCAGCTGCTGCGCGTGCAATCAGAACAGATGCGCCGTCGCCGACGGCAACGCGCGGAACAGCAAGCGCACCGCGCGCCGGTGAAGATGATGCTGCCGTTGGTGACAATGATCTTCCCCTCACTGTTCGTCGTCATCCTCGGCCCGGCCGCCCTCCAGTTTGTCTCCTCGTTCCCCGGGTAGCCGCCATGACATATATCTGCAACGAGACAACGGGCGCGGAATTCGCGGCAGAACGGGCCTAGAGGAACCTCCGGGCCCAATCGGCGAGCGCCTCGTGCGCGAGGTCACCAAGCGAGCGAGGGCTAGCAGAGTGACCGAACGGCCTCGCCGGGTGGTGCGCTACACGCCAAGCTCCTGCGGATACGTCAAATGTCGACATGGACGCGGCTGTCGCGACTCATAGCGATCATGAGGAGGAGCGGGCCGAGTCCCGCCCATCGGATTGAGTGCCGCCGCAGAGGCCCTTCTTCTCTCTGAGATGCCGCTCTGGCCCTAGTGGGGCGTGCGCCGGCACAAGCGAGCCGGCGCACGCTCACTAGTGCTCAACGCTTGGCGTAGTCAGTAGCGCCTGCCCAGTCGATCAGGACGACGGGATCGTTGCCCACCACCCAGGCGTCGTGGCCGGCGGGCACAGTCACCACTTGACCCGGTCCCGCCTCGTATTCGTGGCCGTCCGCAAGGCGGAGATGCAGCCGCCCGGAGACGTGATAGCCGAAATGGATGCTCTGGCAGAGCTCGGTCTTCGCCAGCGGCTTCACGTCCGTTGACCAGCGCCAGCCGGGTTCCAGGGTGAAGCGCCCGACGCTGCCACCGCCGGAAACCTTCACGAGCTCGAGCTTCCCGTGCTCAAAGGTACGTACCT
>SCTU01000264.1 GCA_004297315.1 Dehalococcoidia bacterium
GCCGCGACGAATGCGCCACCGAGCAGCCCGAGCCCGAGGCCGAATATCCAGCCGAGGAACTTTGGGTCGGTCTCCCAGACCACGCTGCCCGCCAGTATGCCGATCGCCGCGCCCGCGTAGACGATCAAATGGTGCGGCCTCAGGTAACGACGCATCGTCGCCTCCGAGCCTTAGGCGTACAGGTCGCGCAGGTCGAACATCGGCCCGTCGTGGCAGACGAGGCGGACCCCGCCGCGCTTCGGGAAGACCGCGCAGGAGTAGCAGATGCCGAGCCCGCAGGCCATCCGTGCCTCCAGGAGACCCTGCACCGGCTTGCGCACTCCGGAGCCCGCGACGACGCGGTAGAGCGCTTCAAACATCGCGTCCGGGCCGCAGGCGAAGGCCTGGTCGCACCACGACAACAGCCGCTCGAACGGCGCCGTCACCCGACCGGTTTCACCGAGCGAGCCGTCCTCGGTCGCCACGACGAGTTCCACCTCCGGTGGCAGTAGGTGCGCCGGGAAAATCTGCGGCGTTCCCCTTCCGCCGAGGACGAGCGTGACCTCGCGTCCCTCGCGCGCGAGGTCGTCGGCGAGCCAGACCAGCGGGGCCACGCCGATGCCCCCGCCCACGAGCAACATCTTCTGCACGCGCTCGCGCACCTCGAAGCCGCGTCCGAGCGGGCCCACGAGGCGGACTGAGTCGCCCTCGCGCCTTCGCGCGAGCCATTCCGTCCCCCGCCCAACGAGGTCGAACAGTAGCGCGAACTCACGGCCGCCTCCCGGGGTAGCGCGCCGCCGGTGGACCGAGATCGCACGGCCGAGCAACGGGTCCCAGCCCTCACCGCAGTACGCCATGACGAACTGGCCCGGCGTCATCGAGGAGAACGCCTCCGGCTCTGCGAGCCAGAGGATGTGCGTGTCCCCGTACAACCGCTGCGACTCGGTGACCTCGACGGTGTACGACTTCATGCCGCCGCCCCGAGCAAGAGCGAGCCGGCCTCGGCGAGCGTGTCCACCACGTGGGTCGCGCCCGCGGCGCGCAACACGTCCGCGGTGCGCGCCCCCGTGAGCCCCACGACGTAGCGGACGCCGGCGTCGCGTGCACACGCCATGTCCGCCTCGGTGTCGCCGACGAAGGCAGCGTCAGCCGGGGCGACACCGAGTGCCTGCAGGGCGTGGAGCGCAGGGGCGGGGTGCGGCTTGTAGTGGGAGGCCGTCTCGCGCCCCACGATCGAGCGGAACCGGCCCTCCCAGCCCTGCACCTGCACCATCAGGCGGCCGCCGTATTCGTTCTTGTTCGTGACCACGGCCAGCGCCACTCCGGCGGCGCACATCGCGTCCAGGAGCGCCTCAGCGCCGTCATGCACGGGCGTCTGCTGGATGTACTCGGTGTAGTAGAGGTCCTGGTACGTCTGGTACATCGCCTGCGCCTCGTCCGGCGCAGCGCCCGTGAGCTCCCGGGCGATGACCTCCATCGGCGGCCCGATGCGCGGGACGATCTCGTCCGCTGTTACGTGGTGGCCGTGCCGTCCGAAGGCCTCGACGGTTGCGTCGGCGATGGTGTCCAGGGAATCGACGAGCGTGCCGTCGAGGTCGAAGAGCACGGCACGCACCCGCGGAGCCGCAGTACCCATCAGCGGTGCTCCGCGGCGATCGTGGACGGGTCGCGGTACTCGCTCAGCGGGCGCACCTCATAGGAGCCAGGCGACGCGAGGGAGGCGACTGCGGCGCGGGCCGTGTCGATCGAAGTGAAACAGGGGATGCGGGCCTCGGTCGCCGTGCGGCGGATGTGGAAGCCGTCGCGGCGCACGTCCGCGCGTCCCCCTTCCAGGGTATTGATCACCGCGCGCACGACGCCGTCGCGGATGACGTCGACGACGTTCGGGTGGCCCTCGTTCAGCCGTTTCGGGACCGTCTCGGCGGGGATGCCGAGCGAGCGGATGAGGCGGGCGGTGCCCGGGGTGGCGTACAGCCGGCAGCCGAACTCGTGCAGCGTGCGGATCAGCGCCACCGACTCATCCTTCGTCTGGTCGGAGATCGAGAGCAGGAACGGTGTCCCTGGGCGGATCTCGAGGCCGGACGCGATCATCGCTTTGCGCACGGCTGGTTCGAACGTGTGGTCCACGCCCATCACCTCGCCGGTCGACTTCATCTCCGGCCCCAGGAACGTATCGACGTCGACGAGCTTCGACATCGAGAAGACGGGCGCCTTCACGGCGACTAGCGGCTGCTCGGGCCAGAGGCCGCCCGCAAAGCCCTGCTCGCGTAGCGAGCGCCCAAGCATGATGTTCACGGCGATCTGCACCATCGGCACGCCCGTCACCTTCGAAAGGAAGGGGACGGTGCGCGACGAGCGCGGATTCACCTCGATGACGAAGACGCCCGGGCCGTCCGGCTGTGTGGCCGGCGCAATCACGAACTGCACGTTCATCAGCCCGCGCACGTCCATGGCCAGCGCCATCCGCGTGGTGTAGTCGACGACGGCGGCGCGCTGCTCCTCGGTCATGTGCTGAGGGGGATAGACCGCCATCGAGTCGCCCGAGTGCACGCCTGCGCGCTCGATGTGCTCCATGATCCCGGGGATGAGGACGTCCACGCCGTCGCAGATCGCGTCGACCTCGACCTCGGCGCCAAGAAGGTACTTGTCGATCAGCACGGCGCCGGTGTTCTCGGCGAGTGCCGCCTTGAAGAAACGCGCCAGTTCCTCGCCGTCCTGCACGACCTCCATCGCGCGCCCGCCGAGGACGTACGAGGGCCGCACGAGCACCGGATAGCCGATTGCGTTCGCGGTGGAGAGTGCGTCATCGATCGTCGACACGGCGGAGCCCGGCGGCTGCGGGATGTCGAGGCTCGTCAGGATGGCCCCGAAGCGTCCGCGGTCTTCGGCGAGGTCGATCGCGTCCGCCGACGACCCGGCGATCGGGAGCGCCGCGTTCGCGAGCCTGGGCGCCATGTTCACCGCGGTCTGGCCGCCGAACTGCACGATCGAGGCGGGCGCCTCGCCGTCCTCGCCGGCCTCGTTCGCGAGCAGGTCGCGGATCGACTCCTCGTCGAGTGGCTCGAAGTAGAGGCGGTCGGACGTGTCGAAGTCGGTGGAGACGGTCTCCGGGTTGGAGTTCGCAAGTATCGCTTGCACGCCCGCCTGCTGGAGGGCGCGTGCGGCGCGCACGGAGCAGTAGTCGAACTCGATCCCCTGGCCGATCCGGATCGGCCCGGAGCCGATCACGAGCATGCGGTCGAGGCCGGACGGTTGCGCTTCGTTCTCGGACTCGTAGGTCGAATAGAAGTAAGGCGTGACGGCGTCGAACTCGGCGGCGCACGTGTCCACCATCTTGTAGGCCGGGCGGATCCCCCACTCCTCGCGCGCCCCTCGCACGCGTTCCGGCAGCCAGTCCGCCAGCGTCGCGATCTCGCGGTCGCCGAAGCCGAGGCGCTTCGCCCCGTAGAGCAGGGCGGGTGTCAGTTCGTCATGGAGGAGCGTCCGCTCCATCTCGATGATCCGTGCCAGGCGCTCCACAAACCACGGGTCGATCCCGCTGCGGCGCGAGATCTCGGCCAGGGCCATGCCGCCACGGATCGCGGCGAGCACTGCCCAGATCCGCTCGTCGGTGGCGTCGAGTGGGGGATTGGCCGTCCACTCGGGCTTTTGCCAGAGCAGGGATCGGCCGCCGACCTCCAGCGAGCGGATCGCCTTCTGCAGCGCTCCCTCGAAGGTGCGGTCGATCGCCATCACCTCACCGGTGGCCTTCATCTGCGTGCCGAGGCGGCGGTCACCGGTGTCGAACTTGTCGAACGGCCAGCGCGGGATCTTCACCACGACATAATCGAGGGCCGGTTCGAAGGCGGCGGTCGTCTTCTCTGTGACGCTGTTCTGGATCTCGTGCAGCGACCGGCCGACGGCGATCTTCGCCGCGACGCGCGCGATCGGATACCCGGTGGCCTTCGAGGCGAGCGCCGAGGAGCGGGAGACGCGCGGGTTCACCTCGATCACGTGATACGGCAGGCGTGGCGCGGATTCCGACCCGGCCCACGCGACGACGTCCGGGCGCGGGGCGAGCGCGAACTGTACGTTGCAGCCGCCCTCGATGCCGAGCGCGCGGATGATCTTGAGCGCGCTGTTCCGCAGCATGTGGTACTCGCGGTCCGAGAGGGTCTGCGAGGGCGCGACGACGATGGAGTCGCCGGTGTGGACGCCCATCGGGTCGAGGTTCTCCATGTTGCAGATCACGATGCAGGTGTCGTTGGCGTCCCGCATCACCTCGTATTCGAGTTCCTTCCAGCCGAGGAGCGACTGCTCGACCAGCACCTGGCTGATCGGGCTCGCCGACAGCCCGTTCTTGACGATCCGCTCGTACTCCTCATGCGTATGCGCGATGCCGCCGCCGGTGCCGCCGAGGGTGTACGCGGGGCGGACGACGGCTGGGAGCCCGACCACGTCGAGCGCCGCGATGGCCTGTTCCCAGTTCTCGACGATCTCGGACGCAGGGGTCGGCTCGCCGATCTCGGTGAGCATGTCGCGGAACATCTGGCGGTCCTCGGCGAGCTTGATCGTGCGGACGCTCGATCCAAGCAGCCGGACGTTGTACTTATCGAGGATGCCGGCCTCCGCCAGATCCATCGCGAGGTTCAGGCCGGTTTGGCCGCCCAGCGTCGGCAGCATCGCGTCCGGGCGCTCACGCGCGATGATCCGTTCGAGGACCTCGACGGTCAGCGGCTCGATGTAGATGACGTCCGCGACCTCTTCGTCCGTCATGATCGTGGCCGGGTTGGAGTTCACGAGGATCGAGCGGATGCCCTCCTCGCGCATCGCCTTGCACGCCTGCGTCCCGGCGTAGTCGAACTCCGCGGCCTGGCCGATGACGATCGGCCCGCTCCCGATAATCAGGACGGAGCGCGGCTTCGCTGGGCGTGCGGAACTCCCCGACGCGGCCGCGCCGGGGACGGCGTCACGGACGCTGGTCAGTTGTGGTACCCCTTGCGGTGGTCCTCGCCGAGCATCTGCATCTCCGCGACGACGTCGATTTCCTCGTAGTGGCTGTGCGGCAGGATGGGCATGCGCGCCATCTTCAGGTGGGTCAGCGCGACGTCGCCCACAATGACGTCGCGGAACGGTTCGAGGGCCTCCGCGACGCGTTCGCGGCTGCCCTTGCCTGTGAAGTAGGCGAGGTCCACCTGCGGGATGTACCGGTCGCCCGCCGGCGTGACCAGCGGGTCGTCTTTCATCACCTCGTGCACCTTCGGGACGCCGAGGCTCGCCTGACGCCGGGCCTCGCGGTACATCGCGCCGTCATCCACGCCGAGGTAGATCCGCTCGCCCTCGGCGACGGAGAGGCCGCCGAGGTGGAGCGTGGTCGGAGGGATACGGCGCAACCGCGGGCTGGACGAAGCGTAGAACGACTCGACCTGACTCCACATGACGTCTGCCGCACGCAGGAAGCCGATCCGGCACCACGTGAGGTGCAGCCACGGCACCGGCGCGAGTTCGACTTCCGGCATGCCGGCAAGGCGGTCGAACAGCGGTTGGAGGGCGTCGAAGGTCGCCGGCGCCTCGATGCCGAGGGGCTGGATGTACTCGACCGGCACTTTCCAGTTGAACGAGCGCTCTTCCCAGAGTCCCCAGTAGTCCGGCAGCGGGCCGCGCCGGCCGAGGAAATCGGTCCAGTCACGCTCGCGGGCCTCTGCGTATTCAGTTGCGACTGCGCTGGTGTGGGTGGTCATGGGCGATCCGTCTCCTGGTAGATCGGCAGTTCGAACGACGTGCCGGGGTTGAAGAGCGGGACAAGCGCCCCAATCGACGAAAGGAACGAGAGTGCCGGCTCGTTGTTTTCGGGGAGGCGGGCGCGGATGCGCTTGTAGCCTCGCGTGCGCGCGAAGGCGAGGCACTCCTCCGCAAGCCGTGTGGCGTGGCCCTGCCGGCGGTTCACCGCCCTGATCCACGCGCCGAAGGAGGCCTGCTCGGGATCCTCTGAATTGAAGTCGACCGAGGCGAAGCCGAGGATGCGGCCTCCGCGGTCGCTGTCCTCGACCACGAAGTAGGAACCGGCGTCGCCCTGGCGTTCCATCTGCCGGAGGACGCGCGCTTCGTCCCAGCCGCCTTGGAAGCCGACCGGGTCATGCTCGCGCTGGAGTTCCGTGATGATCTCCGCGATCGAGGCCGCGTCGGCTCTGGTGGCCTGCCGGACGTTGACTGGCATGCGTTTCCCTCTCCCACCGGGCCGTGTCTACCGGGCGTGCCGGACGGCGTCTCCCGATCGTACGGATGACATGAACCTGTCGAACAGGAACTCGGTGTCGTTCGGCCCCGGCGAGGCCTCCGCGTGATACTGGATCGTGAACACAGGCTCCGTGCGATGTTGGAGCCCCTCGACCGTGCCGTCGTTCAGATGCACCTGACTGACGAGCACGTCCGAGGCCAGGCGGTCGCCGTCCACGGCGAATCCGTGGTTCTGGGCCGTGATGTAGACCCGGCCGGCGATTTCATCGCGCACCGGGTGATTCGCCCCACGGTGGCCGAACTTCAGCTTGTACGAGTCTGCTCCCAGCAGCCGCCCGATGACCTGGTGCCCGAGGCAGATGCCCATCACCGGCGCGCGGCCGATCAGCCCGCGCGCCGTCTGCACGACATGGTCAAGCAGCATCGGGTCGCCCGGCCCGGGGGAGAGCAGGACCCCGTCCGGCCGGAGGGAGAGGATATCCTCGGCGGTGGTGTTGTGGGGCACGGCCGTGACCGCCGCACCTCGCTGGCGGAGCAGGCGCATGATGTTGCGCTTCACACCGAGGTCGAGCACGACGATGTGCAGCGGCGGGCTGCCGTCCTCGGGCAGGTCGAGGGCGATCCGCGGGTCGCGGAACTGATATGGCTCGTTGGTGGAGACTTCCGCCACGTAGTCGATGCCCGCGTAGTCAGGCGCGCGGCGGAGCCGCGCCAGCGCTTCTTCGACGGTCTCGTCGCGCGTGATCGTCCCCATCACGACGCCTCGCGAGCGCAGGTGTCGCGTGAGCGCACGCGTGTCGACCTCCGCGATCGCGGGGATGCCCCGCTCCGAGAGGTACTGGTGGAGCGTGGAGCGCGAGCGCCAGTGCGAGGGCAGGTCGGTCATCTCCCGCACCACAAAGCCACGCACCTGCACCTCGCGGCTCTCGTCGGAGAACTCGTCCACGCCATAGTTCCCCTGCAGCGGGAACGTGGCCGTCAGGATCTGCCCGCGGTAGGACGGGTCGGTGAGTGCCTCCTGGTAGCCGGACATCGAGGTGTTGAACACTACCTCGCCCGTGGCGTGGCCGTCCGCGCCGACCCCGACGCCCTCGAACGCCCGCCCGTCCGCGAGGACGAGGAGCGCACGTGGGCGGCTGGTTGTGGAGAGCGGGCTCACAGGGTGACCACCCGTCCCGTCTCGTGGACGAGCGCGCCGCCGAAGACCGTCGCCACCACGAGGCCGCGTAGTGTCCGCCCGGCGATCGGCGTGTTCTTCCCCTTTGACGCAAAGTCGGCGGGGTTGACCGTCCACTCCGCGTTTGGGTCGAGGATCGCGACGTCGCCCGGCGCACCCGGAGCGAGCGTGCCGAGGCCGTCGATCCCGGCGCGAGTGTCGAGCCCCCACGCCCGCACGGGTCCGGCCGTCATGCGCTCGATCAGCTCGGGCAGGCTGATGTCCCCCTCGTGCACGAGTTTCATGCACAGCCCGAACGAGGTCTCCAGCATGGTGAGTCCGGAGGCAGCGAGGTCGAACTCGATCTCCTTGTCGCCCTGGCCGTGCGGCGCGTGGTCGGTCGCCACGGCGTCGATCACGCCCGAGCGCAGAGCGGCACGCAACGCAGCGATGTCTGTCTCTTCGCGCAGCGGCGGATTCACCTTCGCGTTCGAGTTGTAGCGGATGCGCCGATAGTCGTCGCCGAAGCCGACCTCCTCGTGTGTCAGCGTGAGATGGTGCGGCGTGACCTCCGCGGTGACGTGCACCCCCCGCGCCTTCGCAGCCGCGATCAGGGCGACCGACCCGGCGGTGGAGACGTGGCAGATATGGAGGTGGCCCCCGGCCAGTTCCGCGAGCGCGATGTCGCGCGCGACGAAGGTCTCCTCCGCGCTCGCGGGGCGCCCCCGCAGGCCCAGGCGCGAGGCCACCCAGCCCTCGTGCATCTGGCCGTCGCGCACGAGGTGCGGGTCTTCGCAGTGCTGCGCGACCGGAAGTCCCCAGCGCGTTGCGTACTCGAGCGCGTGGCGCATCAGGCTCGGGTCGGCCACGGCGTCTCCATCGTCCGACAGCGCGACGACGCCCGCGCCCGCGAGTTCGCCCGCCGGGGCGAGTTCCTTGCCCTCACGTCCGTGCGTGATGCAGCCGATCGGCAGCACCCGCACGATGCCGGACTTCTCGGCTTCACGGAGGACCGACTCGATGGCTGCCCGGCTGTCCATGGGCGGGCGGGTGTTCGCCATCGCGCAGACCGTGGTGTAGCCGCCACGTGCCGCTGCCAGCGTCCCCGTGCGGATCGTCTCTTTGCCCTCGAACCCCGGTTCGCGGAGGTGCGTGTGGAGGTCGATGAAGCCCGGCGCGACGACGAGCCCGGTCGCGTCGATCCGCTCGGCCTCGACCACCATGTCGCCCTCGTTCGGGCCGACGCGGGCGATCCGGCCGTCCACGATCACCACATCGGCGATGCCGTCGCGTCCGAGCGCGGGGTCGATCACGCGGCCGTTGTGGATTGCGAGGGTGGCCATCAGCGCGCCTCCTCGCCAGGCAAGTCGGTGCGGCCGGACAGGAGATAGAGCAGCGCCATCCGCACGGCGACGCCGTTCGTCACCTGCTCCTCGATGATCGAGGCGCGCCCGGAGGCGACTGTCGCCGCGATCTCGACGCCCTCGTTCTTCGGGCCGGGGTGCATCAGCAGGTGGCCCGGCTTGGCGCGCTTCAGGCGCTCCGCCGTCACCTGGTAGAACTGCGAGTACTCGTGCAGTGAGGGCAGCAGTCCACCCTGCTGCCGTTCGCTTTGCAGCCGGAGCGCCATCACAACGTCGGCGCCCTCGATCGCGCGGTCGATCTCGGTCTCGATGATCACCGGGGGCAGCGCGGACTCCGCGTGCGACGGCCGGTCGCCGGGGCGCAGGCCGCGCGGGAGCAGCGTCGGCGGCCCGCAGACGACGACTTCCGCGCCCAGCGCGGTGAGGCCCCACATGTCCGAGCGGGCGACGCGGGAGTGGGCGATATCGCCGACCATCACGACGCGCTTGCCGCGCAAGTCGCCGATCCGCTTGCGGATCGTGTAGAGGTCGAGCAGTGCCTGCGTGGGGTGGGCGTGGGAGCCATCGCCCGCGTTGATAATCGCGGCGTCCGTGTGCTCCGCCGCCAGGTAGGCCGCGCCCGCCATCGAATGCCGCATCACGATGGCGTCGGCGCGCATCGCGCGCATTGTGCGGACGGTGTCGATCAGCGACTCGCCCTTCACGACGCTCGAGGTCGCCGTGGTGATCGTGATCACGTCCGCCCCCAGCACCTTGCCTGCAAGTTCAAACGAGGCACGTGTGCGGGTGGACGGCTCGTAGAAGAGGTTCACCACCGTGTAGCCGCGCAGCGCCGGCACACGCGCGATCCGGCGGTCGAGGACTTCGCGCATGCGGTCCGCCAGCGCCAGGACCGTCTCGATCTCGTCGACGTCGAAGTCGTCGAGGTCGAGGATGTCGGTGTGCCGCCAGGCCGCCGGCGAGGCGTTACGGGTACGGGTCGGGGTGTCGGCCGTCATGCGGTCACCCTCCTCGATACGACGACGACGCCATCGCTGCCGTCGAGCTCTTCGAGCATCACGCGCACGTCGTCCTGCGCGGAGGTGGGGATGTTTTTGCCGACCAGGTCGGCCCGGATCGGGAGTTCGCGGTGCCCGCGGTCGACGAGGACGGCGAGGCGGACGGCACGTGGCCGGCCGAAGTCGTTCATCCCGTCGAGGGCAGCGCGTACGGTCCGGCCGGTCATGAGGACGTCGTCCACCAACACCACCGTCTTGCCTTCGATGTTGGGGAGGTCGCTTGGCTGGGGCTGGGGCTGGATCCCGCGCTGGGCGAGGTCGTCGCGGTATAGAGTCACGTCCAGCGCGCCGACGGGTGGCCGTGCGCCCTCGATCGCCTCGATCTGGTCGGCGATCCGCCGCGCGAGGATCGCGCCGCCGCGCTGGATGCCGACGAGCGCGAGGCCCTTGGCTCCCTGGTTCATTTCGACGAT
>SCTU01000265.1 GCA_004297315.1 Dehalococcoidia bacterium
CGGGCCGCCACGGCCGCCCCGACCTCGCCGGCCAGGGGCCGCGCCACGCCGGCGCTCTTCTTCTTCCTCGTCCACGACGAGGTCGCGGATGTCCTCCCCGAAGCGCAGCCCGCCGGGCTGGGCCGGCGTCCGCGGCCGGATCGGAGCGGCAGCCACGACCTCGGCTGCGGGCGCGACGGTCTCCGGCTCTTCCTCGACGAACTCTGCCATGACCTCCTGCTCGGGGGTGAGGCGGATCTCCTCGTCGCGACGCTCCGCGGGCCGGGGGGCCTGCGCGGCGCGCTCGCCCGGCAGGCCGGGCCGTGCGTAGAGCGCCTGTGAGGGCGCGATCGCCTCGGGCGCGGCCGCTGCGGTCGCTGGAGTGGCAGCCGCTGCGCGCCCCGGGATCGGGATCGCCTCCATGTTCGGCTCCGGCGGCGGGTAGAGGTCGTCACCGGCGGCGATCACCGCGGACTCGCCGCGGATGTCGATGCGGCGGCCGGTCAGTTGCGCGGCGAGGCGGGCGTTCTGCCCTTCCTTGCCGATGGCCAGGCTCAACTGCTTATCCGGCACAGCGATGTATGCCGTGTTCGTCTCACGGTCGAGCCGGATCGAGACGACTTCCGCCGGCGAGAGTGAATTGGCGACGAACGCCTCCTCGGACGGGTCCCAGCGGATCACGTCGATCCGCTCGCCGCCGAGTTCGTTCACGATGTTCTGGATGCGCGACCCGCGCACGCCGACGCACGCGCCGATCGGGTCGATCCCGTGCTGGCGCGAGATCACCGCGATCTTCGTGCGGTGGCCGCCGTCACGTGCGATCCCCATGACTTCGACAACGCCGCGCGCGATCTCGGGCACCTCGAGTTCGAACAGCCGCTTCACGAGCGCCGGGTTCGAGCGTGAGACCACGACCTGCGGGCCCTTGGAGGCCTTATAGACCTCCTTCACGAACACGCGCAGCCGCTGGCCCACGCGGTAGTGTTCGGAGCGCACCTGCTCGGCGGCGGGCAGGACGGCCTCGGTCCGGCCGAGGTCGAGGATCACCTGACGGCGTCCGCCCTCGACGCGCAGCACCGTGCCGGAGACCAGTTCGCCTTCCTTGCCGGTGAAGTCCTCGAAGACGGACTCGCGCTCGGCCTCGCGCAACCGCTGCAGCACGACCTGCTTCAGGGTCTGCGCGGCGATGCGCCCGGCGGGGGCCGCCGGGATCTCCTCGCGGATGACGTCGCCCGGGTGCTTCCCGGGGTGGCCCATCTTCGCGGCGCGTTCCGGCGAGACCTGGATCTCGTCGTCCTCGATGTCGTCGTCCGGCGTCACCGTGTAGAGGCGCCACGCGTCGATGTCGCCCGAATCGCGGTTGATTTTGACCGCGATGTCCGCGTACTGGAGTTCGTCTTTCTTCAGCGCGGAAGCCATTGCGGCTTCGACGGCCTGGAAGACGGTGTCGGAGTCGAGGTTCTTCTCCGCGGAGAGTTGGGCGATCGCGAGGACAAATTCGTTTTTCATGGTCCACCTGGGCCAGCCGGGGAATGGAATGCGCTGCCAACAAAAAACGTGGGCGGAAGCCCACGTCTCGGAGGGAGGCGTCGCCCGCCCATGGTATCACCCGCGTTTCGCGACCCACAAGGCGGCGCGCACAGCCGCGGTTCAGGCCGGCGTGGAGCCGAACCGGCGTGCCGCGGCCTCGGCGGCCTCGGTCGTAAGGGCCGCGAGCAACTCCTGACGCCGCGCGAGGACCGCCGCAACGGCCTCGGCGCGCGCGACCTGCGAGGCCTCGCCGCCATCGCGCACCTTGAGTTCGACGATGCCCGCGGCGTGGTTCCGGCTCGACACGGTGAGCCGCAGCGGCACGCCGATCAGGTCGGCGTCGTTGAACTTCACGCCGGGCCGCTCGTCCCGGTCGTCGAAGATCACCTCGAGGCCAGCGGCCTGCAGCGCGTCGTACAGCGCGTCCGCGTCGCCGCGCGCGGCCTCATCGCGGTCGAGGCCGATCCCCACCATGTGCACGTCGTACGGCGCGATCGAGGCCGGCCAGGCGAGGCCGGCGTCGTCGCGGTGGACCTCGGCGGCGGCGGCGATGATCCGCTCTACGCCGATGCCGTAGCAGCCCATCGTCGGCTTCAACTGACCGCCCTGTGCGTCCTGCACGGAGACGTCCATCGACGTGGTGTAGACGTACTGCAGCCGGAACACGTGCCCCATCTCGATGCCGCGTGTCGAGCCGAGCGTGCCCTGCCCGCACTGCGCGCACCCGTGCCCCACCTGCGCGGTTGCGATGTCCGCGACGACCTCAGCCTGCCAGTCGCGTCCGTAGTTCACGTTGCGCTTGTGCCAACCGACCCGGTTCGCGCCCGCGACGAGATTCGGCGATTCCGCCACCGAGGTGTCCGCGACCACGCGCACGCCCGCTTGCACGCCGATCGGCGAGGCATACCCGGCGACGAGGCCGTACTCGGCCACCTCGGCGTCGACCATTGGGCGCAGTGCCGCGCCGCCAAGCGCGTTCGCGAGTTTGATCTCGTTTACCTCGAGGTCGCCGCGCACGACGGCGAAGACGGGTGTCCCGGTGTGCTGCCCCTTCGCGGTCGCCATGTAGAAGACGGCCTTGGCTGTCTGCCTCGCCTCGATCCCGAGGAACTTCGCGAGGTCGGCGATCGAGGAGGCGCCCGGCGTCTCGACGTCCTCGACGGCGGCTGGCGCGCCGGCGACGGCGGGCGGGCGGACGAAGGCGGCCTTTTCCGTGTTGGCGGCATAGGTGCAGTGGTTGCAGAACACGACCGTGTCCTCGCCCGTCTCGGTGGGGAAGATGAACTCCTGGGAGCCCTTGCCGCCGATCGCGCCAGAGTCGGCCTCCACGGGCAGCGTCGGCACGCCGCAGCGCGCGAAGATGTGGCGGTAGGCCTCGTACATCGCGGCGTACGAGGCGTCGAGGCCGGCGTCGTCTGCGTCGAAGGAGTAGGCGTCCTTCATCGTGAACTCGCGGACGCGCACCAGGCCGCCGCGCGGACGCGCCTCGTCCCGGAACTTCGTCTGGATCTGGTACAGCGTGACGGGCAGGTCGCGGTAGGAGAAGGCGTGGTCCTTGAAGAGGCGCGTCACGACCTCCTCGTGCGTCGGGCCGAGGGCCATGCCGCGCTCGCGGCGGTCGGACAGCTGGAAGAGCACATCACCCATCTGCGCCTTGCGGCCGGTCTGCTCCCATAACTCGATCGGCTGGATCGCGGGCAGGTGGACCTCCTGCGCGCCGGCGCGGTCCATCTCCTCGCGGACGATCTGCTCCACCTTCAACTTCACGCGTTGCCCCAGCGGCAGGAACGAATAGACGCCGGCCATCAACTGGTCGATGTAGCCGCCGCGCAGCAACAGCGCGTGCGATGCCGTCTCGGCTTCGCCGGGCATCTCTCGCAGGGTGCGTCCAAACATCCGTGACATCCGCATGAGGCCGAGTCTACGGTCGCCCTCCCGAGCGGGCTACTACGATGGCTGTAGCGCCCTGGAGGCCTCGATGCCCGACGATCCCGCCCCGCCTCCACCGTCCAAGCGCCCGAGGGACGAGTATGGCCGCCCGCTGCCTGATGGCAGTCCGACTCGCCTCGAACTTCCCGACTTCGACGCCATGACGATGGACGAAGCGCACGCCGAGGCGATCCGCCTCTTCGACGCCGGGAACTACTTCGGCGCGCACGAGGCGTGGGAGACCTGCTGGGCGCTCTCGAAAGACAGCGCCGAGGAGGAATTCTTCAAGGGCCTCGCACAACTCGGCGCCGGCTACACGCACTGGCAGCGTGGCAACCCGCTGGGCGTCGTCCAACTGCTCGACCGCGCGCTCGCCCGCATCGGGCTGATGGGATCGCCATACGGTGGCGTCGACATCGACGCCTTCACCGCGCAGGTCGCCGAGGTGCGCGCGCTGGCGCAGCAGGCCCTCGACCGAGGCGAACCGCTGCCCGATCTGCCTCGCCGGCCCGTACCGCTGGCGCAACGGCAAGACTCAAGTTAGCCGGCTGGTTTAGGGGAATCGCTACCGGGAATGGCAGCTAGAAAAGCGGACTCGGCACTTTGTTCGTCAGCGGAGAGTTGAGAATAGCGTGTGAACTCGCTTTCACCCCACGCCTGTCCCATTAGTTCCCTGACGTAGGCCGTCTTCTTGGCGCGTGTTGCTATGAGGTTGTCGACTAGCGCCCGACGTTCATGATCGTTCATCAGTGCTCTCCGGCAACGTGTTCTCGAATTCGGCGGCGAAGTTGATCCGCTCGATTTGCTCAAGCGTGGGTGGCTTCCTCAGCTGTGCACGGCGCGCAACGGCCCCGAATCCTTGGTCACACTTCCGACACCAGATCGGGAAACGCGGATCCAGTACGACGGTGAAGATGATCGTTCGTCCACACCAGTCGCATTCCTTGAACCAGGGCATTTCCACACCAATCTGCCAAGCGAGTCATATCGGGCGCTGGCGGCGCGATTCTACTCACCTTCGCTACAGACTGTGATCGTCGAGAACACGACGTGCGCTAATCCCTCTCGACGATCCCCGCGGCCGCGAGGACCTCGACGGCACGGGCGAGGTCGTCATCCGGCTCGACCTGATCGATCTCGAAGGTGCGCTGGGCGCGCGGGTTGGCTTCGGCGATTCGCGCCGCGAGCCAAGTGAAGTCGACGTCGCCGTTGCCGGGCGCGCGGTGGTCGAGCAGTCCGCGCACGTCGTGCAGGTGCAACTCGACCAGCCGAGGCCCCAGCAAATCCCACCACGCCGAGCGGTCGGTGACGCCGAGCCGGTGGTGGACCTCGGCATGCCCGACATCGTGCACGTATCCGACAACCTCGGGCGGGTAGGGGGCGAAGAGGTCAACGGCCTCCTGCGGCAGGGGGATCTCGTGGTAGTGCAGCCGCGTCTCGATGCCGAGCGTGACGCCTCGAAGACTCGTTTGCTCAGCGAGCGTCTCGAGGCTCCGGCGTGCGGCGTCGAGCGACGGCGCGGCGAGCGCGGCGCGTTCGCGGACGGCCTCGTCTACCGCTGCCGCCCACTCGTCGGGCAGCACCTCGCGCCGGTCGTACATCGAGCGCAGCCGGCGCTCCCCGGCGAGCAGCCGGTTGCCGACGCCGCCGAGGTGGACCACGACGACCGCGGCGCCCGCGTCCGCCGCCAGCGCGATCGAACGGAGGTG
>SCTU01000266.1 GCA_004297315.1 Dehalococcoidia bacterium
GACGTGCTACGCACCCTCGATGCCTCGCGCGTCGAGGTGATGCGGCGCGCCTCTCCGGTCGACACGAACGCGCTTGAACGGCGGCTGAACGCCTCGCTGTCGGGGGGCGGGCCAGTGCTGACGGTCGCACTGACGCGCGTGGGTGGGGCGCACACGGCGCTGGTCTGCGCGCGGGAGCGGGACGAGGGCTAGACGGCCTCGGACGCCGTCCCGAGCGCGGGGTGGGCGGCGTCGGCGTAGCGCGCGGCTATGCCGGACTCGCCGTAGAACTCCCAGAGCAGCCGCTGGCGCAGCGTCTGGATCCCCAGCCCAGCGGTGGCGCTCGTGAAGATCACCTCGCCCTGGACCGGCAGCGTGTGCTGCGTGGCGAGGGCTTCGAGGTCGGCCTCGGTCGTGACGGGACGCCCGTCCGCCAGCGTGAGGCCGTCTGCCTTATTCACCACGGTGAGCATCGGCGTCTGCGACAGCCCGAGTTCCTCGACCGTGTGCGCCACCGTCGCCATCTGGGCCGCGATCGTCTTCGCGGTGCCGTCCACGACGTGCAGCAAGAGGTCGGCGGTGTCGAGTTCCTCGAGGGTCGCCCGGAAGGCCGAGATCAGTTGCGTGGGGAGCTTCTGCATGAAGCCCACGGTGTCAGTGAGCAGGAACCACTCGCCGCTCTGCGACCCGACCCGCCTCGTCACTGGGTCGAGCGTCGCGAAGACCGCGTCCATTGCCAGCACGTCCGCCCCCGCGATCGCGCGCATCAGCGAGGACTTCCCGGCGTTCGTGTAGCCGACCAGCGCGACGACCGGAATGCCGGTCGCGCGGCGGCGGCTGCGCTGGAGCGCTCGCTGCTGGCGGACCTGCTGAATCTGCTTCTTCAGCCGCGTGATCCGCTGGCCGATCAGGCGGCGGTCGGTCTCCAACTGCGTCTCGCCCGGTCCGCGCGAACCGATCGCGCCTTCCATGCGCTCGAGGTGTTGCCACTGACCGCGCAGTCGCGGCAGCAGGTACTCGTGCTGCGCGAGTTCGACCTGGAGCGACGCCTCTCGGGTGCGGGCGCGCGAGGCGAAGATGTCGAGGATTAGCGCGGAGCGGTCCAGCACCTTCACCCCGAGCGACTGCTCGAGGTTCAGTTGCTGGGACGGCGTCAGCGGGTCGTCGAACACCACCACGCTGTAGCCGAGTTCCGCGCGCTGCCCCACGATCTCCTCGAGCTTGCCCGCGCCGACGTAGTGCGCGGGATCGGGGTGTGGCCGGCGCTGGAGCGTGGCGCCGACGACGCGGCCGCCCGCCGTGTTCACTAGTTGGCCGAGTTCGCGTAGAGATTCTGTGGCGGAGAAGCCGTCCGTCCGGCGTCCTGAGTCGAGGCCGACGAGGTACGCCCGCTCCTCACGCGGAGCCGTCGTGTGGGCGAGCCGCGGTGCGCGTCGCACGGGCGGCTCCGGCTCGAACGCGAGGTCAATGACCTCCGCCGGCCCGTCGTCGGGCGTGTGGTCATCGGGAGCGAGGGAATAACGGCTGGCCCCGTTTGAGGCGGTGTCGATGTGAGGGCGGCGTCGGGGAATACGGCTACTCCTGGGTGCGGCTCTGCGATCCAGTGTAGCCCTCGGAGCCCGTCGCTATCGCGCAGATTGTCCCTTGGCGAACGCGGCCAGCCGCTTCAGCGCCTCGTCCAGGCGGTCGTCCGGCGTCGTGAGCGAGATGCGGATGTAGCCCTCCCCCGCCGTGCCGTACGAGGCGCCCGGGGTTACGACCACGCCGGTCGCGTCGATCAGGCGCGCCGCGAACTCGCCTGAGGAGCGCTCGCCTTCTGGCAGCCGCGCCCAGATGTACAGGGACGCCTTCGGGGGCTCCACCCGCAGGCCGAGTTGCCGCAGGACGGCGATCGCGCGGTCGCGTCGCTTCGAGTAGATGTCGTTATGTCGCTCGATCGTGTCCCGCGGGTCGTCGAGGGCCGCGATCGCCATCTGCTGGATCGCCTGCGGGATGCCCGAGTCCATGTTCGTCTTCACGCGGGTGAGCGCGTTCACGAGTGTCGCGTTGCCCACGGCCATGCCGAGGCGCCACCCGGTCATGTTGAAGGACTTCGAGAGCGAGTTGAACTCGATCGCGACGTCCTTCGCCCCGTCGACCTCAAGGATGCTCATCGGCACGTAGCCGTCGTACGCCACGTCGGCGTACGCGAGGTCGTGCGCGATCACGACGTCGTTCCGCTTCGCCCATGCGATGGCGCGCTCGTAGAACGCGCGGTCAGCGACGGCGCCGGTGGGGTTGTTCGGGTAGTTGAGCCAGATCACCTTCGCTGCGCGCGCGCTCTCCGCCGGGATCTCGTCGAGGCGAGGCAGCCAGCCGTCCTCCTCGCACAGCGGCACCTTCACCGTGATCCCGCCGGCGAACATCGTGGCCACTTCGTAGACGGGATAGCCGGGGTCGGTGATCAGCGCGGTGTCGCCGGGGTCGATCAGGCACAGCGGGAGGTGGGCGATTCCCTCCTTCGAGCCGATCAGCGGCACCACCTCTTTGTCGGGGTCGAGGCTGACGCCGTGGCGCTTCTCGTACCAGCGCGCGATCGCCTGGCGGAATTGCGGGAGGCCGTCCGACTCTGGATAGCGATGGTTGGCCGGATCGGCGGTGGCCTTGCGGAGGACGTCCAGCAGATAGTCCGGCGTCGGGATGTCGGGGTCGCCGAT
>SCTU01000267.1 GCA_004297315.1 Dehalococcoidia bacterium
CGGCTGTTCTGGTCGGCGCACGAAGGGCAGCGAGTGACGGCGAAGCAGTGGGCCACGGGCCTGCTCATCGTCCCGTTCGCCTGGCTGATCGTCGCGTTCTGGGAGCCGCTCGCACGCGTCCGCGCGCGATTCCGCTGGCAAGAGGTCCCGCGTGAGGGCGACCTCCTGATCCTCCTGGGCACGATCACGCTTCCGCTGCTCGCCGCGCTGGTGACGATCCCGGCGGAACGTCTCAATGGCGGCCCGCTCACCGGCGACCTCGAATGGCGCGTGCGCATCATCACGGTCGGGTTCTCGATGATCGCGGCGGCATGGGTCGGCACGGGCTGGCGCGCGGGCTGGTGGCTCGTGCTGGCGGGGACGTTCCTCGCGGTCACGGTGCCGCTGTATACGACGTTCGGCACGAACCCGCGCGGGATCTGGGGGCTGCCCTGGAACTCGCTCAACTACTGGCTGGAGCAACACACGGTGCAGCGCGGCAACCAGCCCCCCTTCTACTACCTGATGATGCTGCCGCTCTACGAGATTCTGGTGCTGGCCCCCGCCGCCGCGACGGCCGCCTGGCTGATCGCACGCAGACGTGACGCCTTCGCGATCTTCGCCGGCTGGTGGTTCCTCGGCTCGCTCGTCGCGTTCTCCTACGCCGGCGAGAAGATGCCGTGGCTCACGGTCCACCTCACGATCCCGCTGGCGGTGCTCGCCGCGTACGGCCTCGGGCGCGCGCTCCCCGCGGCGGCGAGGGCGGTGCGCGCCGGCCGGGGGCATCCGCTCGCCTGGGCCGGCACGGGCCTCGCGGCGGCGGCAATGCTGCTGCTGGTGGCCTACACGGTCGACGCCGACGTCGGGCTGAACAAGCGTCACCCGGACACCGCCGTCGAGCCGCTGATCTACGTGCAGACGACACCGCAGGTCCCGCCGCTGGCAGCCGATATCCGGCAGCGGCTGAAGGACGGACGGGCGAAGCAGGTCTACGTCGACAACACGGACTCGCTGACCTGGCCGTGGGCCTGGTACCTGCGCGGCCTCGCCGTCCGCTACGCAGACGCCGAATTCTTCCGCCAGGGCAACCTCGAGCCCGACGCGGTCTACGTCGTGGCGCGGGGGACGCTGGACGAACTGGCGCCGGTGCGCAGGCAGTACGAGCCGTCGCGCTATTACATCCATCGCTGGTGGTTCGTCGAGGACGGCTACCGCGCCACCACGTGGCGCAACTTCGCGTCGGGACTGCGTGACGGCTCGCTGCCCCGGCGCTGGCTGGAGTTCGCGCGCCACCGCAGCTCTCCGGACACCCTCGGCATCCTCGAGGGCGAGGTGCTGTTCCCGCGCACGGCTGCACCAACGCCCTGACACCGACGACCCGAGGGCGCCGCGAGGCGTGACGCATACGGCGTGATGCCGGACACTGGACTCGGGCCGGGCCGGCACCGGACGACGCCCTCTGCGGGCGGAGGAGCGCCATGCGCCACGCTCGCACCTGGGTCGGCCTCGGCGTCAGCGTGCT
>SCTU01000268.1 GCA_004297315.1 Dehalococcoidia bacterium
CCTTGCCGTCCACGAGGACACGGCGCATGAGCCGCGGCGTGGTCGGAGACGGCGAGGCGGTCGCCACCGACTGTGACTCCTCGAGGCGGGCCGGCCGTGCGGTCGCGAATCGCTCGGCCGGCGGTCGGTTGCCGAGGCTCTGGTGCTCACGGCTGTGGTTGTAGTCGTGCACCCACGCATCGATGGCGGTCTGCGCCTCGGCGACGGAGGCGAAGACCTTGCCATCGAGGAACTCCCGCTTGAGCGTCTTGTGGAAGCGCTCCACCTTGCCGGTCGTGGTGGGTGATGCCGGGGCTGTGAGCAGATGGCGGATGCCGTGCTCCCGGCAGATGCGGTCGAACAGTACCTCGCCCTTCCGCGGCCCGAAGCGGCCGGTAAAGACCTTCCCGTTGTCGGAGAGGATCCCCTCGGGCACGCCGTGCCGTCGCATCGCTTCGAGCAGTGCGTCGCAGACCGGCCGCGCGGTGGCGCGTTCGACGACCTTCGCCGAAACGCAGTACCGCGAGTGGTCGTCGATGCCGGTCACGATCGACGGGCTCGTCCCGTCCTGCAGCCGCACGCCGAGGGTGACGTCCATCTGCCAGAGCTCCATGGCGCGCGAGCGTTCCCAGCGCTTGTAGTCGCTCGGCCGTCGCCGTCTCGGTATGGGGTCGATGAGCTGGTGCCTGACGAGGGCGCGGTAGATCGCGGAGCGTGACGGCAGCGGCGTGACACCGGCGCGGACGAGGCGGCTGAGGATCGTGCGTGGTCCCCAGCCGGGGTGCAGCCGGCGCATCTCCAACACCCTGGCCTCGATCTCCGGCGCCATCTGGTGCGGACAGGCTTGCGGCCGGGAGCTGCGGTCGGCGAGCCCCGGCAGCCCCTCCGTGGCGTACCGCCGCAGCCAGGTGTGCACCGTTTGCCGCCCGACGCCGTAGCGGCGCGCGACGTCGGTCACGCTCACGGCGCCATCCAGCACCTCGAGCACGGCCTTATACCGCTGTTCCACGAGACCCAGCTCCACCAGCACGATGACCTCCCCCGCTGCAGACGGGATCGTCCACAGGAGGGGGCTGTGCGGGGCCTAGGCCGGGGAAGGAGTGTCGCGTGGGTACCGGAGCCAGTGTCGCCCAGGTACCGGAGCCGCGTCCGAGAAGTGTCGTGGAGGTACCGGAGCCAGGGTGTCGCCTAGCTACCGGAACTCCACATTCTTCCTTATTACGAGCTGGAGCGGAGGACGAGATTCGAACTCGCGACACCCTGCTTGGGAAGCAGGTGCTCTGCCACTGAGCTACCCCCGCGTCGAGGCAGAGCATACGGCATCGATATCGAGGAGGGCGACCCCGCCGGGGCGCCGGGCGCGCTAGTCGTGTCCCTTGCCGTGCTCGCGGCCCGCAGGCTCCTCCGCGTGGTCAGCGACCGCGCGGCCGGCCTCGTGGGGCCTGTCGAAACTGCGCTGGACGTCGCCAGCGTCGGCTTCCCGGGCGCCGGCAGCCTCCGCCTTCGGGGCGCGATCGACGTCGGGGCGGATATCGGCGACGACTGCCCGCGAAGCGCCGTGATCGTCATTTCTGGGAGCGTCGGCGGCACCTCTCCCTGACGAGCCGCGATCGACACCTCGATCAGCGTCGGCGACGCTGGCCCGCGGCGAACCGCGGTCGATGGAGGCCCCGGCGGGGTCCTTCCCGCTGGCTTCGCGGGCCGGGTTCGTCTTGCCGTTCCCTTTCTCGTCTTCGCCGGCGGCGCGACGCCCCCGGTCGGGGCCTGCCGATGTTGTCGGTAGGGGTGAGGAGGAATCGCCCGAGACGGCCGCCGACGGCGTCGGGCTGCCACTGTCCACCGGCGGATGGACGTCTGCGGGATGGGGAGCGGGCAATTCAATGTCCGCTGCGCGTCCGGTCGCGGGCTCCTCCGCCGGCGCCAGCGCGGTCGTCCTCGCCACGATGGCCGGCGGACCTGTGACGGCCGTCGCGGCAGAGGCGAGCGGCTTCGCGACCTGCGATGACTCGGTAACCGCCACCGTGACGTCAGACGGTGCCGGCATGCTGGCGGCGACCACCACGCTTGGTACGGGCTGCGGTCCGATTTCGGAAGCGGCGGCACGAACGTCTGGGAGTGAAGGGCCGGCGAAGATTGCCGCCGCCACGACGGCCGTCACGATCCCGCTGGCGGCGGCCGAGGTGCCAGCACTATTTCCCGCCAGCAACGAAACCGAGTCCGCAGGGATCCAGCGAAGGATGGCCTCCGTCACTCGCTGCCAGCGTTCCATCAGCCCGTTGAGACCGGGAAGCGCGAACATCCCCATCCGCCTGTAGAGCGAGCGCCCCTGCGCCATGGTGCGGACGCGTTGGGTACAAGCGGAGCAGCCGCGGAGGTGCTGTTCGACGGCGTCTGCCGCTTCACCATGCAGCTCCCCGTCGAGCAACAGCGCAAGGCGGATCCCCGCCATGCCGCAGGGCGGATGCGTCACATCCGTCGCCTCGTACAACTGGCGGAACCGAGTCCGAGCCCTGTGGACGCGCACCTCGGCCGCATTCCGCCGGATCCCGAGGCGGCGCGCGACTTCCTCGAACGGCAGAGATTCGACCTCGCGCAGGTAGAGGGCGCGACGGTCCAGTTCGGGGAGCGCGCCCAGCGCCTCCCAGACGCGCCGGCGCTCATCGCGCTGCTCAGCGGACGCTTCGGGCCCATCGAGGGCCGGGTCGGCGGGGTCTGGCGCGTCCTCGGCATCGAGCGAGTCGCAGGTCTGCCGGCGTGACAGGAAGGTGAGGCAGGCGTTGCGCGTGATCGCGCGCAGCCAGGGGCGGAAGCGGGTCTCCTCGCGGAGGGAGCTGAGGGCCTGCGACGCCCGGATCCACGTCTCCTGGGCGATGTCGTCGATGTCCGCGCGGTCGGAGACGAAGCCTCGCGCGACCTGCTCGACGATGATGCGATGACTCGTGATCAATTCCCGGAGGGCATCCGGGTCGCCAAGGCGTGCTCGCTGTACACGCTCTAAGTCAGAAACCGCGGCAGGGAGCGGCTGCGCCAGGACCATAACCGACTCGCTTAACGTGAACTCACCCAGTGAATCCGCCGCCGCCAAGCGGGTTGTGGACCGGAGGCTCATTCAGCCGGCCGACACCATAACTCAAACATTTGGGGAATGTGACCCTTGACGAAAAATTTGTCAGGAACTTGTCCCGTAGAGCGTAAGTATCGGCGCCCCAAACAGTCTTCCTCAGTGATGGGGATGAAAAGTGCAGTTTCCGACAAGCCCGCGAGCCCACCTGCGGGAGGTCGCGACGACAGCACTGCAGCCGGCCCCTTCGGCATCATGTGGGTGAGATCCCAGTTGCCGCCAGACTCGGCTCTCACTCACATGAAGCCGAAGGGGCACGGTCTGATTGGCACGGAGGGGTGCTGCCGGTGCGGCACCCGTGAACAAGGAGCGACCGCGGAAGACCATCTCTGCATCGCTCTTCCGGCACCATGTGGGTGAGAACGCCCAGCCGCCGCCAGGCTCACGTTCTTACTCACATGGTGCCTGAAGAACACTGGCCCCCTCCCGAGGGGCAGAGAATCGCTTCAGCGCACGACATCGACGCTGCGGGCACATGGACGCCCGCGGCAGCAGGATGGGCGGGGCTCAAGTGCAAGGGGGCCCTATGCAGGCAGAGCGATGTCTAGCGTGTCCAGATGAGCGCACCCGACCATGCTGCGACGCCACGCTTGCGGCAGACCTGGAACCCGACTGGAAGGCCGCGGCGCTGCCGGCTGCGGTGTCGATGGCCGGTTTCGGGAGATGTCCCGGGGCGATGCCTGCTCCGTGCCGTCTGCTCCGTCTCGCGACCTCTCGCAGGCGAGTCCGCTCCCGCCGCAGGCCGTTCTCGACCAACCCTCGCTAGGGGATCGCGCTGCGAGGACTAGAAGCGCGAGCGCGGGCCGGCGAACAACTGTCGCAGCAGGTCGATCGCCATCATCCCGATGTACAGGAGGAAGGCCCCCGTCGGAATTAGAAGCGCGGCATCGAACTGTGCGCTGAGGGTGCGCAGGATCCCGGCACCGACGAATAAGCCGCCCAACGTGAGGAAACGCCACGCGACATACAGGTACACGCCAATCATCAAAATCCGGAATTGAGGAGGGAAGAACATGGCGCGTACTCCTGAGGAGTACGCTCGCACGGAGTCGGCGGCCGGGTCAAGGATGTAGCCGGTGAAGAAGTATCGGTATTTGCCTCATTTCATATGATCTCCAATCACGCAAGTGATAGCCCGCGCAGCAGTGCCGCTGCCGCGGCGCCCAGCGCCAGCCACGGCCCGAAGGCCAACGTCGCCCGTCGGTCTCGCTGGACCAATAACACCCCCAGCGCAGCAAGGGCACCGCTCCCCGATGCTATGAGCAGGTAGGTCGGCACCGCCCTCGCCCCGAGGGCAGCGCCGATGAATGCCGCCAGCTTCACGTCCCCCAGGCCGAGCCGCCCACGGCCGATCAGCCAGCACAGGGACATGAGGCCGCCCGAGGCGAGCAGCCCCGTCAGCGACTCCACTCCCGCCCCTGTTGCCGCCGCAAGCCCCAGCGCGGCCACAATCCCCGGGTAGGTCAGCGCGTTCGGGATTCGCCGTTCGCGTAGATCGATCTCGGAAGACACGGCGAGGGCGGCGAAGAAGGCGCCCAGCGCCAGGGCATCGATGCCACGCGTGCCCCAACCGAGGCCGATCGCGCCGGCGGCCACACCCACGCCGGCCAGCGCCGACACCGTTGCCGCGCCCCATCCACCTGCGCGTGATGCCACCTCCGCACTGGGGAGCCTGACGAGACGGCCCCTGGCGATGCCGAGTCGTGCGGCCTCGCCGGCCACGAGCTCGAGGGTGCACTGTGCATCCCGCCCGCCGAAGCTCATCCTCCAGGGGTGCAGCCACGGCACGATTTTGACAACGAATCCCTCACGGTCGAGGTAGACGACGTCGATCGGGAACCGCATGCCCATCGTGTGCACGGCATTGCATGGACGGATCAGAAGTCCCGCTCCTCGAGGCAGCCCCCCGCGACCGAGCATTCCGACCATCCGCCGGAGCGGCGAGGACGCCACGTCCATGTCGATCTCGACCGGATTCCGCCGGCGCGAGACTGCGTGGATCCGGTGGACATGACTGTTCATGCGCAGCTGTGAGGCCATGGCTATTTCCCAAACTCGTTCATGATGTTCAGCGCCACGGGGCCGAGGATGAGCAGGAACAGCGTGGGGAACATGATCAGCACCGTGGGGAACGTCAACTTCACGGGGATCTTCGCGGCCTGTTCGCGCGCGAACTGCCGGCGCTTCTCTCGCACCTCCGCGGAGTGGTTCCGCAGCACCCGCGCCACCGAGATGCCCGTCTGCTCAGCCTGAGCGACTGCCCGGGTGAACAGCCGCATCTCCGGGACCCGGGTGCGTGTGGCCATGTCGGCCAGCGCCTGGCCACGCTCCGCGCCGAGGCTGACCTCGCGCACCGTCCTGCCGAATTCCTCCCCCACCGGGCCGTGGAACTTCTCGGCGACCACCAGCATCGCCGCCTGGAGCCCCAGGCCTGCCTCGACGTTCGTGATGATCAGGTCGATCGCGTCGGGCAGGTCACGGCTGATCTCCTTGATCCGCTGTTTCGCCTTGCGCCTCAGCGCCGTCCAGGGGAGGTAGAGGGCTGCTCCGGCCCAGAACGTAATCGGGAGCAACTGGGCCAGGCCGATGCGTCCCGTGGCGATGATCACGAGCAGCGCCACGCCGAGGGGGATACCGACACCCCCGATGAGCCAGATTGTGAGGAAGCGGCTCACGGACGTCCGGCGGCCGGCGGCCTCAATCGTCTCGTCGATCGCGGCCATGATGCGCATCGGAAGGACTGCGACCACCGCGCGCAGCACAGTCTTCAACGCCGGTTGTAGCACGCGCTGTGCGAATGACTTCACCAGCGGATTAGCGTCTTGTTGAGTCGCGAAATGTTCGATGCGCCAGTGGACCTTCGGCCCCGGACGCGAGCGGTTCGCCCGGAAGATGCCCACCACGGCTATCGCAACCGATAGCCCTGCCAGGACGGCAAGGATGACGGGGACTTGTTCGTTCGACACGGCTAGACCTCGATCCGCACCAACTTGCGGATGATCGCGAACCCGACCAGGTCGAGTGTGATGGCAATACCGAGGATGGCCCGACCGGCGGGATGGGTGAACAGCAGGCCGTACGTCTCGGGCACCATCAGCGTCAGGATCGCGATGATCGCGAGCGGGAATGCACCGACGAAGAAGGCCGAGAACCTCTCCTTCGAGGTGATCGCACGCACCTCGCGTAGGAACGACTGGCGCTCGCGGATCGTCGAGGCGACACCGTTCAGCAGTTCAGCCAGGTTGCCGCCGCTGTGCCGCTGAATCGCAATCGCGCTCGCCACCATCTCGAAGTCCCGGCTCTTCAGGCGAATATTCAGTTCTTCCAATGCCTCGTCGATGTCGCCACCGAGCCGGATGGCGTCCAGGAGGCGCTGCAACTCGGTCGAGAGCGGAGGGTCGAGTTCTGCCGTGGTCGCGGTAAGCGCCTGGGCGTACCCGTATCCGGACTGAAGCATGGAGCCCATTACGTCACAGAGTTCGACGAGTTGCGTCTCGATCTGCTCGTGCCGGCGGCGTCGGCGGGAGCCGAGCATTATCGGCGGGACGATGAAACCAACGCCCGCGCCCACGAACAGGAAAAACCCATGCGCAAGCGTCCCGCCGGTACGGTCGGCGATCAGTGTGCCAAGGGCGACCGCGAGCGCCACCGCGACGCCTCGCAGCACCAGGTATTCGCCCACGCGGAGCGGAATGCCAGCCTGGTCAAGTTCCTGCCGGGTGGCGTCCACCCAGAACCGACCCCGGAACAGCCCCTCGACGAGAGGGATCCGTGACGCGCGCCGATCGTGGAAGGGACTGATCGTCCGCGTGTACGGGCGGCCGCTCGTCTGGATCGCGCTGACCCGGCCGGAGACGCGAGCCCGAGTGGGCGATCGGAACGTCGCGAGCGCGACCGAAAGCAGCATCACGGTGAGGCCGGCCCCCATCGAGACAATCGCAGGCGCGACGCTGTAGGTGCGGAGGAATGTCCCGAGGTCCGTCATCGCACGGCCCCCTCCCGCGGAATGCTCAGCCAGGACTCGCTGACACCGTACCGGCTGAAGTTGTCCGCAAACCGAGGCCGGATTCCCGTGGGCATCAGCTGGCCCTCGGTCTTCCCTTCCTGGTTCAGGCGCTGTCCCTCGAAGCGGTAGATGTCCTGGAGCGTGATCACCTCGCCCTCCATCCCCGCAACCTCCGTCACATGCGTGATGCGGCGCGTGCCGTCTGTCAGGCGCGCGATCTGGATGATGAGGTGGAAGGCGGAGGCCATCTGTTCGCGGATGGAGTGGGGCGGCAGTTCGAAACCGGCCATCATGACCATGTTCTCGATCCGGGAGAGCGCGTCGCGGGGCGAGTTGGCGTGCACGGTGGTGACGGACCCCTCGTGTCCGGTGTTCATCGCCTGCAGCATGTCGAATGCCTCAGCCCCTCGGACCTCGCCCACGATGATCCGGTCTGGCCGCATGCGCAGGGCGTTCCGGACGAGGTCGCGCTGCGTCACCGTCGCCTTCGACTCTCCCGTGGCGGGCCGCGCCTCCAGCGTCACGACGTGGGGCTGCCGCATCTGGATCTCCATCGGGTCCTCGATGGTCACGATCCGTTCCTGCCGCGGGATGAACGCGGACAGGCCGTTCAGCAACGTGGTCTTACCCGAACCGGTACCGCCGGAGATGACGATGTTGACCTTTGACACCACCGAGGCCCGGATGAAACCCGCCACCTGCTCCGTGACCGTGCCGATGCGGATCAAGTCCTCGAAGTCGAAGCGGTCACTGCGGAACTTCCGGATGGAGATGGACGGACTCTTCACCGCGATCGGGGGGATCACGATGTTCACACGCGAGCCGTCCGGCAGGCGGGCGTCCACCATCGGCGAGGACTCGTCGAGGCGTCGGCCCAGCGGCGCGACAATACGGTCCGCGATCCGGCGAATGTGTTCGTGATTCCGGAACCGGATCGGACTGGCGTACAGCACACCGGCCCGCTCGTAGAAGACCTCCGTCGGGCCGTTCACCATCACCTCGGAGACGTCGGGGTCGTCCAGGAGCGGCTGGATCGGGCCGAAGCCGAGGACCTCGTTGAGGACGGCGCCGGCCACCGCCTGGCGCGTCACACTCGACGCTCCAGGAGCGATTTCGCGCAGGATGGCGTCGGCTGCGGAGTCGACGATGCTGCGCGCCTCCGCGTCGTCCACTCCTTCCAGTTGTCGGACGTCAAGGTCCTGCAGGATCCGGTCGTGCACACGCCGGACGAGCTGGTCGTTCTGCCCGTCCTGGGCTGCGCTCACAGGCCGGACGGTCGCGTGCGATCCAAGGGAGATGGCCATTTACGCCCGCCTTCCGAGCACCGTCAGTCGTTGCAGAGACTTCATGCCTTTGGACGAGGCCGGGTGGCCCGCGATGCCGGTCACCTGCTCGGCAAGCTCCATGACCGAGCGGGCGAACCGGCTTCTCGGCTCGCTCAGTACCAGCGGCTTCCCGGTCTGCACGGAGACGCCAACGCGGCTGTCGTACTTGATCGTGAGTGACGCCTTGATGTCGCAGGCGCGTTCCACGTCGGCGACGCTCACGGCGGAGGCGCGGGTGTTGTCGTTGATGATCAACCGCACCCGGCTCGGCGGCATGGCCCATGACTGCAGGATCCGGAGGGCGGTCTTCGTGTCCTTCACGCTCGACACGTCGAGCGAGGTCACGAGGAAGACGATGGCGGCCTCGTTGAGGGAGGCGGCGACTGCCTCGTTCATCGCCCCGGGGGTGTCGATGATGACGTACTCGTGGGTCTCGGCGAGCACCTGCGCCATTGCGGAGATGTGCTCGGGCTGGACCGCCCGCCAGTCATTCGGCTCGGAGGCCGCCATCAGCATGTTCACGCCGGACTCGTGGCGCCGCAGGTAACGGCGGATCACCTCGCGGTCGATGTCAGGTTCGTCTCGGGCCAGGTCTGCCAGGGAGCGCTCGACGTCCATGTCCATCATGACGGCGACATCACCAAACTGCGCGTCGCCGTCGACCAGCGCCACCTCCTGGCGCGTGAGTGCGCGGATCGCGATGGCCAGGTTCGTCGCGATTGCCGTCTTGCCGATCCCGCCCTTCGCGCCCGCGATCGTGAAGACGGTCCCTCGCGCGCTTGCCGAGCTTTGCTCGGACCAGCGTGCGACCTGGCGTTGTTCCTCCTGGGAGAGCACCGTGTGGATCGCCTCGCGCAGTTCTGCCTCGCGCAGCGGCTTCGAGAGGAGGTCGCGCGCGCCCGCGCGCATCGCCTGCCGCATCAACTGGGCATCGGCGGAAGTGGAGTAGGTGAGGACGGGCGTGTCCGGCATCTGCTGCTGCAGGGCCTCCAGCGTCGCCAGCGCGCGCGCCGGAGGATCCTCCAACGCGAGCAGGATGACGCTCGGCCTGATCTCCGCGGCCAGGAACGTGGCCTCCGTGCCGTAGCTCGCCTCCCCGAGGATTTCCAGGCCGGCCGCCGTTAACGTCTTCGAGACGTCGAGCCGGCTGTCGAGGTTCGGGTCGACAACGAGGGTCGAAAGATTCCTAGCCATGCGTCTGCTCCGCTTCTCTTGCCGTCCTGAGCATCCGGTACGCCAGAGGCCCCTCGTCTGTCCGCCTGTTAGTTGCGCACCTGGGCGCCGGTCGCCGGTCCCAGCGGCTCAAGCCGCAGCAGTGGTTCGAGCCGCGTTGAGGTCGTGTCGCCGAAGGGCCGGAGCATTAGCCCGATGGTCCCTTCCTGCGCGGCGAAGAAGAGCGCCTGTGCCTGGGTCGCGGACACGGCCAGCGTCGCGCTTGCTGCCTTCGGCTGGGCCGCCGCCTCGTCGGGCCGGAGGGCGGCCGCATCGCTCTGTCCGTCGATCGGCGGCGTCGTGACCTGGCCGATCGCAAGGACCATGACGTCCTGCAGCACCGTGATCACGGTGGGTTGCTTCTTCTCCTCAGAAGCCACGATGGTCGCGACGGCAGACGGGCCGAAGAGGCGCTGGTAGTCCGTGTGGACCATCACGTCCACCCGGTCCCCCGGCACGATCAGGCCGCCGGCGCCGCGCACCTCGTTGATCGACACGGACACGGCGCGCATTCCGGGGGGGACGGCAAACGCGAGGCCTTCGCCCGTGCGGCCTTCCGCGACCAGCTTGTGCGTGCCCACCTGCTCACCGCTGATCAACGGATATCGAGTGACGCGTCCGACCACGGACGGGATCTCGGCGGCAGTCCCCGGCAGGTACGCGACCTCGGGGATGTCTCGCACTTCGAGCATCTTCGCGGTGAGTTGCGTGCCCGCGGGCACGTCCGCCACCACCACCACCGCGGGACGGACCGGGCCGCGTTGCGTCGCCGCCACCTCCTGCTCCGGCGCGACGCCCGCACGCGAGAGCCAGGCGAACGCGGCGGCCGTGGTCGCGATGCCGAGCACGGTGGCGATCATGAGCAGCGCGCTCCCTGAAATCAGCCTTTTCATGGTGTCCTCCCTTGTCCGTCCCGGGGCGCCGTCAACGCTTCAGGAATATGTCCGTGTCGCCCAGCATGAGCGGCGTCAGTCCGAGCTTGTTCGCCGGCGACTTCACCTGGTGCACGTATCTCCCGTGGATCGTGAGTACGCCGCTGCCGAGGCTGCTCCACCCGCAGTCGCGACGGAACTCCTTCTGGCCTGAGTTGCTGATCCTCGTGCAGCCTTCGAGATACATCCGCACGAAGTCCATAATTACGTACTTCTTTGCGGCGGTCGTGCTCGTGTCGAAGACGTCGTTCACAACGATCAGCACAATGTTTCGCGGGCTGTTCGTCTCACCGTCATAACCGGGACAATTGAGCGGCGTCAGTCCGCTGGCGGGAGCGTCGGGGCCGGGGTAGGCCCAGACCTCGTAGAAGTCGTCGATGCCGTCACCGAGGCCCGGGATGGGCCCGCGGTTGTCCGACGTGGCGAGGCCGCCGTGGTGGTAGCCCGGGTAGGCGAGCAGGTAGGAATCGAGTGCGCGCCAGGCGTCCTGCAAGGCCGAGAGCGTCCCGCCGCTGGCGCGATAGGCCGTGTCGCACGCCCCATCCAGGGCCAGGCGGCCCTTCACGCCGTCGAAGGTCTTGATCTTGGACTCGCCCGTCTTCGCCCAGACCTCGTCGCCGGCGCCGCACCATCCCTGGATCCCGTAAATCAGGTTGTTCGAAAGGTCGTTCGCGCCGTTTCCGGAACTCGAGCAGTCGACCTCGGTGCCACCGCTCGCATACGGCACGCTCAAAGCGCCGACCAGGGAACTGACCGTGTCTCCGATGCGGATTTCGCAGTCGGCGCCCGGGATGGGCTTCTTGTTGGCGTCGAAGCACGTGCCCACCAGGCCCTGCGCCGACACGACCAGCGGGAAGACGCCGAAGTACTCCACCGGCACGCCGATGCAGGCCGTGGCAGAAGCGCCCGTACGAAGCCCCAGTCCGAGGGCGCCCGCCAGGAAGGTTGGCGCCGGGCGCAAGATCGTGACGGTGATCGCGGTCTTCAACGGGTCGTTCGCGCTGTAGCAAGTGTTCGTCGCAGCGATGCCGATCTCGTCAGCCGCAAGGTCCCCGCCGTTGCGGACCACCCACTCGCGCGCCGCAGCTTCGGCATCCGCGCCGGTGTCGAGCGTGTCCAGGTGGAGCCCCAGGGCGCCCGCCATGGCCGCCCGGTCGACAAGGTTCTGCGCGTCGCGCCGATCGTTCAGCACGAGGCCGCCGTC
>SCTU01000269.1 GCA_004297315.1 Dehalococcoidia bacterium
GACCGAGGCCGGGCACGCGCTGTTGAAGACGCTCGAGGAGCCGCCCGGCGACGCGCTGCTCCTGCTGCTCGCCTCCGACGTCGATGCACTCCTGCCCACGATCCGGTCGCGCTGCCAGGAGATGGTGCTCCGCCCGCTCTCGCACGTCCGGCTCGCGGCCGCCCTGCGCGAGCACGCCGCGCTCCCCGCCGACGACGCGCTCGCCCTCGCCCGGCTCGCCCACGGCCGTTACGGCCTCGCGATGCGCATGCACGCCGACCCGTCGCTCGCCGTCCTGCGCCAGTCCGTGACCGAAGAGGTCCGCCGCCTCGCGCGCGCCGGCCGCAACGAGCGCTTCGACGTCGCCGACCGCCTCGGCGCCGCCTGGTACCGCGAGCGCGAGAGCGTGCTCGCCACCGTCGACCTGTGGCGGGACTGGTGGCGAGAGGTCCTGCTCGCGACCTCGGGCCTTCCGGCGTTGCCGGAGGCCGTCGAGGACGCCGATGGCCTGACGCCGGCGGACGCCGTGCGCGCGCTGCGCGCCGTGCAGACCGCGCGCGAGCACCTGCTCGCGAACACGAGCGCCCCGCTCGCGCTCGAGGTGATGATGCTCGACCTGCCTACCTTGAGTTCACCCCTGACGGCAGGTGTCGCATGACCACCCAGACGCGCACGCGACACGTCGGCGTCCGCTTCATCGAGGCCGGCCCGATCGCCTACTGCTCGCCGGGCGACCTCGACCTCGGCGTGGGCGACTACGTCGTGGTGCGCATGCCGCGTGGCGAACGCCTCGGCTGGGTCGTGATCGGCGCAGACCAGGTGCTCCCCCGGCTCGTCGATGGCCCCGTGCGCGTCGTCGACCGTCTCGCCTCAGAGGCCGACGTCACCGCGTGGCGCACACAGACCGAGCGGGCGAAGACTGACGCGATCGCCGTGCAGAACGTCATCTCCCGCATCGACGCGCGCGTGCGCGTCGCCTCGCTCGCCTACGACCTCGGCGGCGGGCGCGCCGAACTGACCTACACCGCCAAGGAATTCAACGGCGAAGAACGGTTGCACCGCGAGGCCCGGCAGTTCCTCGGCGTGTCCGACCTCGATGTTGAGCAGGTGGGCGACCGTGACCGCGCGAAGGCGCTGGGCGGCGTCGACGTCTGCGGGCGGGCGCTTTGCTGCTCCTCGTGGATGGGCGAGTTCCCCGCGATTTCGATCAAGATGGCGAAGGACCAGGGGCTCGCCCCCAACCCCACGAAGATATCGGGTGTTTGCGGCCGCCTGCTGTGCTGCCTCGCCTTCGAGGTCGACGCCTACCGCGAGATCGTGGGCACGCTGCCGAAGGTCGGGAAGCGCATCAGCACCCCCGTCGGCCGGGCGAAGGTGATTTCGATCAACGCGATCAACGAGACCGTCCGCCTGCGCATGGACGAGAGCGGCCAGGTGATCGAACTGGCGGCGGAGGCGATCCGGCGCCAGATGGGCACCGCAATCCGCCCCGAAGAGCTCGACGCCGAGGTGGAGGAATCGATCCGACGCGAGGAAGAGGAGCGCCGCGCGCTCTTCATCGCCGCACTCGAACCCACCGACAAGCGCGCGCCGCGGCGCTCCAGCCGCTCTGCGTTCGACGCCCCCGGCCGCGAGGTGCGCGACGAGCGCCCGCTGCGCGACCTCGACGCGAGCGCCGTGCCCGAGGACCGCATCGACGTCCCGCGCGTACCTCGTCCCCCGCGTCCGCGCCCGACCTCGTCGAGCG
>SCTU01000270.1 GCA_004297315.1 Dehalococcoidia bacterium
GGTCGAGGTTCCCGCCCACGTCGCCCTCGAGCGCAGCGTCGCCCCCGGTGAGCCCCGCCAGCGAGGCCAGGTGGCCCCCCGCGGAGAAGCCGACGAGGTACACACGCGCGGGGTCCAGGCCGTACTCGTCCGCGTGCGCACGGAGCCAGCGCACGGCTCCCTTTACGTCGTGCAATTGGGCCGGGTGCGAACTGACGCCCGTCAGCCGGTAGTTCACCGCCGCGACGGCGAACCCGCGGTCGCACAGCCCAAGGAGCACGGCCGGGACCGGACGCTTGTCCCCCGTGACCCATGAGCCGCCGTGCAGCCAGACGGCCACGGGCGCGGGCCCGCCTCGCTGGGGCAGGTAGAGGTCAAGCAGGCGCTCGCCATCCGCGTACGCGAGGTCCTGGTACAGGCCCTTCCGCGTCTGCGAACCAGGTGCAGAGCTCCGCGGTTGCGCAGCGGGCACGGCGTCCGGCGCTGCCTCGCGCGAGGGTGACGGTGACGGCGCGCACGCGAGAGCCAGCGTCACGAGCAGCGCCGCCGCCATGCATGTAGCCGCGCGACGAGTCATGCGACCAGCGTACCGCGATGGACGCGCGGACACGGCGTCACGAACGCAGCAGCCACTCCAATGTTCCGACCTGATACCCCTGCTGGCGCAGGCCCGCGATGATCGCCGGAAGCGCCGGTCCGTCCTGCGCGGCCGAACCGACATGGAAGACATAGACGGCGCCGGGGGCGGCCATCCTCAGGCAGCGCGCCTCGATCCCGGTCCGCGAGAGCCCGTTCCACCCCTGCGAATCAACCGTCCACATCGCGATGATCTCGTAGCCCTGCGTCTGCACGTCCTCCCGCACCGAGGCGTCAAGGTCGCCATACGGTGGGCGGAAGTACGGCTTCGTACTCACGCCGGCGATGCGGAGCACGGCCGCCTCCGTCATCGCGAGTTCACGTGCCCGCGCCTCCGGCGACTTCGGCGCGCGGCCGGTGGAGAGGCCGGTGAACGAGTCGTGCGTCTGCGTGTGGTTGATGATGTGGTGGCCCTCCGCCACCATCCTCCGCAGCAGGTCAGGGTTGGCCTCGGCCCACTGGCCCGTCATGCCAAAGGACGCATGCACGCCGGCGTCGCGAAGCGTGTCCAGGATCTGCTCCGCGTAACCGCGGTCGGCCCCCGCGTCGAACGTGAGCGCGACGCGCTTCTCGGTCGTGGGCACACGGTCGACGATGCGTGCACGCGCACCGGCGACGCGCGGCGTCGGTGGCGGCGTTCGTTGCGACGCCGGCGCGGCGGCGAGCGCAGTCGGGGTCGGCGGCGTGGCGGCGGGCGTCTCTGCGACCGGCACGCTTGCGATGTGCACCATCGCGTCCGACACCTCCAGCGCATCCTGGAGAGCGGCCTCGACTCCTGCCGCCGCGATCCGGCCGATGTAGGCGGTCGGCGGCGGCGTGGCGCGCACGGCCACCGGTGTCCGCGGAGAGGCGTCGTCGCGACCACATGCCGCGATCAGGAATCCGGCGGCCAGCGCGGCGACGACGGCGGCACGTTTGGCGTTCATCAGGACTGGCCCGCCAGGAAGCGCGAGATGCCGAGGGCCACCCCCCGCGCCAGGGCCTCACGTGAGTCGGCGGCAGTGAGCAGGCGGGCGTCCTCGGCGTTGGTGACGAAGAGCAGTTCGACGAGCGCGCCCGGCATCTGCGTCGCGCGGCTGACGATCGACGCCTGCCCGGCCGAGAAGCCGAGGGCGGCGGGATCACCGCCGCGGCGCAGCACTTCGCCCAGCGACGTCTCGCGTGGCGGGCCGAGGACGAAGAGCGGGAAGCAGACACCCTGGAACGCGCGCAGGCAGGCGTCGTCCAGCGTCCCGCGGTCGCGCACGTGATAGCCCGAGCGTGTCATCTCCTCGACGACGTTGCGCTGGATGGTCTGCGCGAGCAGGCGGCTCTGCGCCGCGAAGGGGCGCGCCGCGTTGTAGTAGGTCTCGACGCCGTCCGCAGAGGGGTCGTTCAGCCCGTTCGAGTGCAGTGAGACGAAGAGCGCCGCGCCGGCGGTGTTCGCGAGGTCGACCCGCGCCTGGAGGTCGCGCCGCTGCGCGCTGAATCCCTGCGGCTGGCCGGCGCCGTCCAGGCCCGCCACCGCGCGCCCGGCATCGCTACGTGTCATCAGCACGCGATACCCGGCCTGCGTAAGCAAACGCTCGACGCGCCGGCCCATGTCGAGGTTTGAATCCTTCTCCACGATGCCGTTCGCCGCCGCGCCGATCTCGTCGCCCCCGTGGCCGGGGTCGACGACGACGAGCGCGCCGTCGCCCGGCGGCATGACGACTTGTGCGAGGTCCACGGGAGCGGTTGCGGTGGCTGCGCCAGCACTGGACGGAGGAGGCGGGACGGCCTCAGTTGCCGCAGCACTCGACGGGTTCACCGGCGCGTCTGTCACGGCCGTCGCAGTCGCCGTTGCGGGCGCAGGACTCGCCGGCGCGGGCATAGCAGCGCCAGGCGCTGGCTCGCCGGAACAGGCGACCGTCAGCGCCCCAGCCACTATCAGCGGCCACAGGGCACGATGGAGCAAGCGGCCTCCGCCTCGACCCGCCGGTTCCGCCTCGACGGGCCCGAAGCATCACCAGCATAGCGGCAGCGCCACGCATTCTGTGCGCGACACAAGCGAGGATTGGATATCCTCACCCGCAACCCCCACAGGTTGATCGGCGCCGAGTGGTGGCGCAGCACATGACGCAGCGCGGTCTGACCCTCCGCTTGTTGGCGGCGCTTCTCCTGCTCCTGCTCACGGCAGGCGTCGCTGCGTGCGCCTCCGACGGCCACGCGGCCGTCGAGATCACGCCCGCGCCGGTCGCAAGCGATGCGTCGGCGGCCGCGGTGGAACTGGAGGGCGGCTCTGCGCCCCTGGTTACGGCGGTCGACCCGGGCCGTCCGCTCCCGGGCTTCTGGTCAAGCGCCCCTCGCGTGTCCGCGGACGCAACGATCTTTGCGCCAGTGAACACCGCACTCGCTGCGGTCGTCATGGACGAGGCCTCGGGCGCCGTCCTCTACGAGAAGGACGCGCACCGGGCCTTGCCGCCGGCGAGCCTGACGAAGATCGCGACGGCGATCCTCGCCGCCGAAAGCGGCCGCCTGGACGAGTTGGTCACCGTCGACGTCGACAGCCGCGTCATGCGCGGCAGCACCGTGATGGGCCTGGTCCCCGGCGACCGCTTCACGCTCCGGGAACTGCTTCACGGCCTGATGATGCCGTCCGGGAACGACGCCGCGCTGGCGATCGGCCGCGCCCTGGCCGGGTCGGACGCAGCGTTCGTACAGCAGATGAACGACCTGTCGCGACGGCTGGGGCTGACAGACACGAGTTGGGCGAATCCGCACGGGCTCGGAGGCGCGAACCACTACACCTCCGCGTACGACCTCGCGATCCTGTCGCGCTACTACATGTCCTTCCCTGCGTTGCGCGATGTGGTGTCGAAGCGCTCGTACACCGCCGGGGTCGACCGCCCGATCGAGATGTGGACGCTGAACCCGCTGTTTGGCTATCCGGGTGTCGACGGTTTGAAGACCGGCTACACGCGGACCGCGGGCAACACGCTTGTGACCTCGCGCGTGAAGGACGGCCACCGGATCTTCGTCGTGATCCTGAACGACCGGGAGCGCGCGGGTGACGCGTGGGCGCTCTCCCAGTGGGCGTTCGAGACCTACCGCTGGCCGGGGACGGCCGTCTCCGCCGCGGCCCGCTAGACCGTGTCCACCGCGGCCGCGCGCCTGCGCAGGAACGAGGCGTATACGGGCAGCGTCGCGAGAAACGGCACGAGGTAGTAGACGAGCCGAAACAGGAGCGAGCCGAGCACGGCGACTTCGAGCGGCACGCCTTGCACCGCGAGCACGGCTGCGAGCGATCCGTCCTGCACACCGAGGCCCCCAGGCAGCAGCGAGGCAAACCCCGCCACGACAGCGACCGAGAAGCCGCCCACCAGCACACCGAGCGCGACCGGCTCTCCCACTGCATCGAGGCAGAACCACAGCACGCCCAGCGCCGCCGCCCAATCCAGCACGAGGAACACACACGGCCACCACGCCGCCGCGGGGTCGCGCCTCAGTGCAGACGACGTCCGGCCGAGGGCCGCGTCGAGGTCGCCGAGCTCTCGGGCAAGCGGGGCCGTCCACCGGGCCGGGAGCAGGGCCCCCGCCAGCGCGATCCCGCCATGGACGAGCAGGGCGCGCAACCGCGTGCTGAACATCGCCATCGAGGAGACGGCGAAGAAGCCGACGACCACCAGGCCCCCCGCTTCCAACGTCCTTCGCCACGCCTCGTCGGTGGCCGGGTCGCGGATCAGGTGAAAGATGCCGGCCGCCAGCAACCCGAACATCGCCAGGTTGTTCAGGTACGAGTGGACAAGCGACATCGCCAGCGTGTCGCCTGTCGCAACCCCGTAGCGCCTCGCGAGCACCGCACGAAGCGAGTACCCGGCGACGCCGCCGAAAGAGATCAACTGGTTCACGGCGACCGACACGAACGCGATCCGCAGCATCGGCCAGCGCGGGGCGCTGACGCCGACCGCGCGTCCGAGCGAGACCAAACCCGCGCTGATGAACACGTACGAGGCGCCCGTGAGCAGGAGCGCGGGGACGACGCGCGCCCAGTCCGTGCGCCCCAGCAATTCGCCGAGGCCTCGGACGTTCGCCGTCGCGGCCAACCCTGCCGCCACGACCACCAGCGCGAGCAGCCAGGGAAGGACGCGCGGGCCGCGGCCGCCGTACGTCGGACCGGTCACCGGTCGGCCGTGAGCCGGAGCAGCGCGAACGAGACCCGCGCGAGGCCGAGTGGCCCGCCGCTATAGATCAGATAGCGGTCCTCCCATTCCGGCTCAAACTTCTCCTTGTAGGCCCGGAGCCCGCGATACGAGAAGAGCCGGTTCAACCGGTCGGTCAGCTCATGGATCGCGCGCTCCTCGATCGACGAGTCCGGCGACTCGCCCACACCGGCAAAGGGGGCTAGGCCCTCGCTGAACCAACGGAAACCGTGCGCGTGGAAGTCCAACATCATCGAGGTGAACAGAAAGTCCATCGTCCCGTTCACCACGTCCGGCCGGTGCCGCATCAGGTCGACGGTGGCCTCGCCGGGCCGGTACGAAGGGACGACGTTTGCGAACGCGGTCGCGAGGCCATCGCTCCCGCGCACCACGTAGGCCGGACACGCGCGCAGGTAGTCACGCGACCACTGGCCGAGGGTGAACCCACGCTCGCGCCGTCCGGGGACGGTCAGCCAGCCGCGCGAGATCTCCTCGAGTTCGTCGAGCAGGTGCGGGGACAGCGGCGGCTCCACGCGCTCGAGCCGGAATCCCTCGCGCTCGAACCGGCGGCGCAGGTAGCGGAACCATTTCCCCGTCGAGGTCTCTGCCGCGAAGCGATCGAGGTCGACCGAGGCTTCCTCGCCCACCTTCAGCGCCTGTAACCCGCGCGCGCGATAGGCCGGCAGCATCTCCGGCGTGACCTGGTGGAACGCCGCGACCCAGCCGTTGTCGGCACACAGCGCCAGGAAGTCATCGAGCGCCGCTTCGGCCGCTTCGCGATCGCCGGTCGGATTGCCCAGCGCAACCGCGCAGCCGGCCGCGACGCTGTAGGCAACCGCACCCTGCCTCGTGCGGTCGAAGACGTAGGCCTTGTCCGGCCAGCACTTGAAGACGTCCAGCGACGAACCACCGTGCTGCTCGAGCAAGGCGCGGACCTCGGCACGCTCATGGGGCAGCGTGCGATGGCGATAGCGGATCGGGAGCGCGAGCGTGAACGCGATCAGCGTGGCGCCTGCGAACGTGGCGGCGTCCAGGGAGTAGAGGAACCACCGCGCGTACCGCGTCGCCGCATGGAGGTCCGGGTTGCCCAGCAGCACCATCTGGCGCGCGGTGTGACGCACGGCCTGCGCCAGCCCGAACTCCACGCCAAAGTCGCGGTGGTCGAGGTACTCGAACCCTAGCACGCCATATGCGAACGCGAGCGCGGCAATCCCGACGGCAGCGACGACGCCTTGCGCCACGCTCCACGGCTCGCTGCGGACGGTGAACTGCCGGCGGCTCGTCGCAAGCAGCACGAGCAGCAGCGCGGGGCCGAGCGCGAGCGGGGCCGTGCCCGCCTTCAGGAGGTGCGCCGTGAGCGCGACGGCCGAGGCCGCCACGGCCAGCCACCAGGCGACTCGGCGCCGCCTCATCAGGTGGTACGCGAGGTACACCAGCACCATGCCGAACGCCGCGGAGAGCGGATGCCCCCAGTGGTGCAGCCCGAACGGCAGCGCGTCCCCCAGGAGGCTCGGCTGGCGGGGCAGGCGCATGACGGTCGGGAGGCCGAGGGCGATCAGTCCGTTGACGAGTGCCAGGACGGCCGCGGCTCGCACTCCCCAGGGCGAAACACGCTCGGCGACGCCAAGAATGGCCGTGGAGGAGGGGCGCCGGAGCGGCTGGACGAAACTCATCTGTCCTCGAAGAGGGAAACGGTGTCTTCGATCATACGCCGGTACCAGGGAGGAGAGGAGTTGCCAGCCGGGAATAACATACGTCACGCGTCGGGCAGCCGAGGGGCACGCCGAACGACCGTATGGGAGGAAGCAAGATGGCAGACAAGGCCTGTTTGGTGTGCAGCAAGCCGATCCCCGAGGGGAAAGAGATGAAGTGGAACCACGAGGGCAAGTGGCTCGTGTTCGACGACATGGGCTGCCGCAACCGCTTCATCGGCAACCCGAAGAAGTACCTGGACGCTGCTGCCACCTAGTAGAGGAGGCGTCTCGGGCCAGCCGCGACTGCGCCGTTGAGGGCGCATCGCGTGGCGTGATAGCCTCAAGTCAATTCACCGCACGGTGAGCCGCTGGGGGGGCCGCAAGGCTGAGATCCGCAAGGACCACCCCTGGAACCTGACCTCGGTCATGCGAGCGTAGGGAAGCGGAGCGAACGATGACGGAGCCCACCGGGCCTCCGTGTCCCATCGGACGTCGCCACACCTCTCCCGCCTTGCGCACCGGGCGGTCCCGCTGCG
This sequence comes from Dehalococcoidia bacterium, assembly GCA_004297315.1. Taxonomy (GTDB): domain Bacteria; phylum Chloroflexota; class Dehalococcoidia; order UBA2979; family UBA2979; genus SURF-43. The sequence continues at coordinate 7,006 of SCTU01000270.1, forward strand.
GCCTGCCGGCCATGCGAGAGGTGGGACACCGTGATCCTCGACATCGAGGTCTTGCCGCGCCCGGTCGGGACGCCTGAGAGCGAGTACGCCCACGTGGAGGCCGCGATCGCGGTCATCCAGCGCTCTGGGCTGCACCACGAGGTCCATGCGCTGGGCACCACGGTCGAGGGCGACCCCGCGGCGATCTGGGACCTCGCGCGCCGCATCCACGAGGCGACGCTCGCGTCCGGCGCCGAGGGCGTCGTCACCGTCGCCAAGTTCCAGCAGAGCCGCACCGACAACCCGCCGACGATGGCCTCGCTGACCGCGAAGTTCCGCTAGGCCCTCGATGGACCGCGTGATGCCGGCGCTGCGCCGTCGCGCCCGAGACTACCTGCCCGCGGTGGCATTGCTCCTGGCGCTGATTGCCGCCTGGGAGGCCGTGGTGCGCGTGCTCGACGTCGCGCCGTACCTCGTGCCCGCCCCCAGCCGGATCGGACGCGCCTTCCTCGAGGTACGCGGGACGCTGCCGGGCCACCTGCGCACCACGACGGCCGAGGCGGCGGCCGGGCTCGCGCTCTCAGCGGCGCTCGGCGCCGCCTGCGCGGCGCTGCTGGCGTGGTCCACGCCGGTGCGACGCGCCGTCTATCCGCTGCTCGTCATCTCGCAGAACGTCCCGCTCGTCGTGATCGCGCCGCTGCTCGTCGTGTGGTTCGGCTTCGGCATGCTCCCGAAGGTGCTCGTCGTCACGCTGATGGGCTTCTTCCCGATCGTGGTCGCGACGACGGACGGGCTGCTCCGTGCCGACCGCGACCTCGTCGAGCTCGCCCGCTCATACGGCGCGCGCCGCCGGCAGGTGCTGCGCGAGGTGCTCGTCCCCTCTGCCGTCCCCGCGTTCTTCGCCGGGCTGCAGATCAGCGCCGCGTATGCCGTCCTCGGCGCGGTGATCGCGGAGTGGGTCGGCGCGAGCAGCGGGCTCGGATTGTTCATCACGCGGTCGCAGACGGCGTTCCGCGTGGACCGAGTGTTCGTCGCGGTGGCCGTGATCGCCGCGCTCAGCATTGCCTCGTTCAGCGCTGTCCACCTGGCGGCGCGGCTGGCGATGCCTTGGCAGCACGTCGCCCGGGGAGGCGCGCAGGAGGAGGTCCGATGATGGGTCGAAAGCATGTGGCGCGGACGGCCGCCGTGGTCCTCGCGGCCGTCGCCGCGCTCGCACTCATGGCGTCGTGCAGTGTGAAGAAGGAAGAGTCCGCGGGCGGGCTGACGCCGGTCACGCTGATGCTGAACTGGACGCCGAACAACCACCATGCGGGCATCTACGCCGCGCTCCAGAACGGCTGGTACAAGGAAGCAGGCATCGACCTGAAAATCGTGGAGCCGGCCACCGCCGGGGCCGACCAGGTGGTCGCCTCGGGCGGCGCGGACTTCGGCATCTCACAGGCTGAGTCGCTTCTGCCGGCGCGCGCCGCGGGGGCGCCCGTCGTCTCGATCGCGACCCTGCTGCCACACAACGACTCCTCGTTCTTCGCGCTCACGTCGAGCGGCATCAAGCGCCCGAAGGACTTCGAGGGCAAGACCTACGGCGGCTATGGCGGGCCACTGGAGACCGAGTTGCTATCGACCCTGGTGAAATGCGACGGCGGCGACCCCACGAAGGTGAAGCAGGTCGAGGTCGGCAACATCGACTACCTGCCCGGCATGGAGCAGAAGCGCTTCGACTTCGTGTGGGTGTTCGAGGGCTGGGACGTGCTCCGCAGCCGAGAGGTAGAGCACAAGGACGTGACGTCCGTGAAGTTCAGCGACTGGGAGAAGTGCGTCCCGGACTGGTACACGCCGGTCATCATCACTAGTGAGAAGACAATCAAGGAGCGCCCCGACCTGGTGCGGAAGTTCTTGAAGGCGACGGCCCGCGGCTACGACCTGGCGATCGAGAAGCCGGACGAGGCCGCCGCGCTGCTGCTGAAGTCCGCGCCGGAACTGGACAAGAGCCTCGTCACCGCGAGCGCGAAGTACCACGCGCCGAGGTACGCGGCGAAAGGGAAGGCCTGGGGCGTGCAGGATGCGAAGGTCTGGACCGATTTCGCGGCGTTCCTGCGCAAGTCCGGGTTGCTCGAGAAGGACGTGCCCGCGAGCGCGGCCTTCACGAATGACTTCCTGCCGAAGAAGTAGCGGAACTCGGCCCCGCAGCAGGTGAGCATGACGCCGGACGGACGCGCGATCGAGGTGCGCGGCGTCTCGCTCACCTACGCGGGGCGCCCCCCCGTCGGCGCGCTCGAACACGTCGACCTCGCGGTCGCACGAGGCGAGTTCGCGGCGCTGCTCGGGCCGTCCGGCTGCGGGAAGAGCACGCTGCTCCGCGCCGTCGCCGGCCTCGTGCGCCCCACCGCGGGTGAGGCGCACGCGAAGAGCGTCGCCTACATGCCGCAGCGCGACCTGCTGCTGCCGTGGCGTCGGGTGCTGGGGAACGCCATCTTCGCCGCCGGCCTCGCGGGCGTACCTCCCGCCGAGGCGAAGCGACGCGCCGAGGCGCTCCTACCGCGCTTCGGCCTCGATGGGTTCGAGCGGGCGTGGCCGGCGCAACTGTCGGGGGGGATGCGGCAACGGCTCGCGTTGCTACGGACGTTCCTCGCGCCGCGCGAGACGCTGCTGCTGGACGAGCCATTTGGCGCGCTGGACGCGATCACGCGCCACCAGATGCAGCGATGGCTCCAGGACGTCCTCGAAGTCGAACCCCGGACCGTGCTCCTGGTCACGCATGACATCGAGGAGGCGTTGATCCTGGCGGACACGGTCTACGTCATGTCCGCGCGTCCCGGACGGATCGTCGCGCGGGTGCCCGTCCCGCTCGCCCGCCCGCGCGACGCCGCCACGGTCACCTCGCCGGAGTTCACCGCGCTCAAGGCGCAACTCCTGGCACGCCTCGACGCCGACGCCACCTCCGGCATGGCTGAAATCTGACGCGGAAGCGTCGGATAGCCTCCTCAGGCATGGCTGGGCGATGATGCGGGGATGGCGAAGGATCGACCGTCCCTCAAGGGCCGCCTGCTGGTGGCGACCCCGCTGCTGACCGACCCGAATTTCGCGGGGACGGTGGTCTACCTCTGCCGCCACGATGCCGAGGGCGCGTTTGGCGTCATCCTCAACCGCCCGCTCGATACCGAGGCGATCGAGATCGTGCCGGAGTGGGCAGGGCGCTGTGCCCCGCCCTCGTTGCTGTTCGACGGCGGCCCGGTGCGCCGCACGAGCGCCCTCGCGCTCGGCCTCGACCTCGATGCGGCGCTCAACCCCACGACCGGCTGGACGGCCGTGCAGGGGCCAGTCGGCATGGTGAACCTGCACGCCGAGCCCGCGTCGCTCTCGCCCACCATCGAGTACGTGCGGTTGTTCGCGGGCTCGTCCGGCTGGGACTCGGAACAGCTCGACCGCGAGATCCGCGAGGACGCGTGGTTCGTGGTGCGAAGCCGCGCGGCCGACATCTTCACGCCCGAACCGCAGACGCTGTGGCGCGAGGTGCTGCGCCGACACCCTCGCTACGCCCTCTACGCCTTCTTCGGCTCTGACAGCTCGCAAAACTAGCGCGCCGTCGCTCGCACTCAACTGCTCGACTGCCGTAGAGTGCTCACCACGTGGCCCCGGGGAAGTCGGTGCGAATCCGACGCTGTCCCGCAACTGTGACCCTCCGTCGAGGGAAGTCAGAGCACCGGCCCGCGTTTTTCTTGTCGACCTGCGAGGCACAGGCGACGGCAAGGGTGGCGCGCCGCGTCCCACCGAGCCCTCGTGCACCTCGCGCTGATGCCGGAGGTGCACCATGGTCCGACGCTCTGCATTCTTCCTGTGGCTTGTGCCCGCGCTTGCCGCCGCGATGCTCACCGGGTGCGGCGGCACGAAGGCTCCCGCGCCAGTATCGGACGTCTCCGCCACGGCGACGTCGACGATATCGGCTGCACCTACCGCGACACCGACGTCAACGTTCCCGGTGACCGCGAAAGATCAGGACGGGCGGCCGGTGACCGTCGCGGCGCAGCCGAAGGCAATCATCTCTTTCTCGCCCGGCGTCACTGAGATCCTCTTCGCGATCGGCGCCGGCCCGCAGGTGATCGCGGCCGACCAGTTCTCCGACTTCCCCGCGGAGGCGAAGGCGCTGAAGACGCGCGTGAAGTACACCAACCCTGACGTCGAAAGCGCCCTCGCGCTCAACCCGGACCTCGTCGTCATGTCGCGTGCGCAACGCACCTCGGTCGAGCGGTTCCGCAGCGCGGGACTGCCGGTGTTCTACGCGCCGGAGCCAGACTCCCTCGATGCGGTGGTCGAAAGCGTCCGCATGTGGGGACAATTGACCGGACATCCGGCCGAGGCGGAACGCCTCGCCGCCGACATGCGAGCACGCATCGAGGCGACGAAGGCGAAGGTCGCTGGCGTGACGGAAGGCCCGCGCGCCTACTACGAGTTGAGCGACTCGATGTTCTCGGTGGGCGACCAGTCGTTCATCGGGGCGATGCTCACGCTACTCAAGGCGAAGAACGTGGCGACCGGGGCCACGACGGCGTTCCCGCAGTTGACGGCCGAGGCGGTGATCTCCCGTGACCCGCAGGTAATCTTCCTCGCGGACGCGGGTCCGAGCGCGGGCGGGCAGAGCCTGGAGACGCTGAAGAAGCGCCCCGGCTGGACCTCGATCAGCGCGGTGAAAGAGGGCAAGGTCTATCCGGTGAACCAGGACCTCGGAAACCGGCCGGGGCCGCGGATCGTACTGGGGCTGGAGGAACTCGGACGCCTGCTCTATCCCGAATTGTTCCGGTAGGAGTCAACGCCCACGGCGGAAGAGGCTGCCGAACGCCATCCCGAGGATCGCGCCGACGAGCGCTCCGAACATCGGCATAAGGAGGACCGAGGCGACGTTGCCGCCTTCGCCCACCAACTGGCTGACGCCGAAGACGAGCCCCGCGCAGGCGCCCGCGAAGAGGCCAATCGTGACGGGGGATTGTTGCATCAGCCTAGTCTAGGCCGTCCCCCTCCGCGGGCGCATCGGTGCGCGCGGATGCGCGCAGACCCGGAAACCGGCATCATCGCGTGAAGCCCGCGCGATTGGCATGGGCGGAGGGGATCGACCGTGCTCTCTGCGCGCGCCGCAATCTTCATCGCCCTTGCGGGGGTAGTGCCCGGGGTAGCGCTCTGGGCCTCCGGGGCGCACATCGGCACCGTGCCGGACACGGCCTTGTTCGGGCTCGCCATCGTCTCGTCGGCGTTCCTGCTCGCGTGGGCGGCTGAGGCGTCCGAGACGGAAATCGCGCAGGGACTGGCCGTCGCGTTCGTCGCGCTGATTGCCGTGCTGCCGGAATACGCAGTGAGCATGTCGTTTGCCTGGAAGGCCGGACAGGACCCCGCTTACGCGCCCTTCGCAGTGGCGAACATGACCGGCGCCAACCGCCTGCTCATCGGTGCCGCCTGGCCGTTGATCTTCTTCCTCTTCTGGCTCAAGAACCGAGGGCACATCCTCCGCCTCGAGCGCTCCTACAGCATCGACGTGATCGCGCTCGGTATGGCGACGCTGTGGTCGTTCACGCTGATGGCACGGGGCTCAATCACGCTCATCGACACGGTGATCTTCGCGGCGATCTTCGTCGGCTATGTGAGCATCATCATGCGGGCGCCGTCCGAGGAACCGGAACTCCTGGGCCCCGCGAGGGTCATCGGCGGGATGCGCCGCGGGCCACGCCGCTGGGCGATCACCGGGCTGTTCCTCGTGTCGGCCGTCAGCATCCTGGCCTGTGCCGAGCCGTTCGCTGAAGGCCTGATCCACAGCGGGACCACCCTCGGGATCGACGAGTTCACGCTCGTGCAGTGGCTGGCGCCATTCGCGTCGGAGGCGCCGGAGTTCCTCGTCGCAAGCATCCTCGCCTGGCGCGGCCGCGCTGGCGTGGCAATGGGTGCGCTGCTCTCCTCCAAGGTGAACCAGTGGACGCTCTTGATCGGCGGCCTGCCGCTGGTCTACGCGATTTCGAGCGGCAGCCTGCACCCGCTTCCCCTCGACAGCCGCGAGGTCGAGGAGTTGTACCTGACGGCGGCTCAGTCCGCGTTCGCCGTGGCTGTCCTGGTCAGTCTCAGCCTGGCCGGGCGCGAGGCGGTCCTGCTGCTTGCCGTGTTCGCGGTGCAGTTCGTCCTCTCCGCTGTCGAGGTGCCGCTTCCATTCACGGTCCTCGGCGAGAGCACGCTGACATCCTCGGACGTGCGTTGGACGGCGGGCACGATCTACCTCGTGATGGCCGTGTACACGCTGGCGAAGGAGCGAGGCGAGATCATGCACCTCTTGCGCAGCGCCCGGAAGACCGCGCGCGACCCGGGGGCCGCGCACGAGGAGGATGCGGAACTCCACTCGCCCGTCGCGTAGCGGCGGCGAGCCCGTCGTGCGCTAGGCGCGCACCACCAGCACCGGAAGCGTCGTGTCATGGAGGACCTGCTGGGTCACCGAGCCCAGTACGCCGCGCAGGCCGGCAGCGCGCCGGCTCGCAATCACGATGATGTCGGCGTGGAGACGGGCCGCCTCCTGCAGCAGCCGGTCGGGCACTTCCTCGCCGTGCTCCAGGACAATGATGTGCTGCCCCGCCCCATCCGCGTGCGCAGTCATCTCGGTGCGCGCGCGTTCGGACACGATGGCCATCGCCTCATGCCGCGAGGGCGCTTCCACGTCGGCCGCGTCCAGGAGCGGGTTCAGGACGTGGACCAGGTCGATCTGGCCGCCGGCGCCTGCGAGCGCCCGCGCCTGCCGGAGCGCGGCCCGAGCGCCGTCCGACCCGTCCCATGCCACGAGGAATCGCATGCGCACCTCCGCGCGGATCGTAGCGGACGGCCCTCGTAGTGACGCGCGGTCCCTCCTCACGTCGCACGGACGAGGCAGGCCGTACCATCGACGTTGGACATTTTGAGGAGTCCTCGTGACCGCAGTCGCGCCCCTGCCTCTCACCTTCGGTACGCTCCCGGGGCGCGCACACCTGCCCGCGCCCGAGGGCGGGGCGCGCGTGCTCCTGATCTCGACCTACGAACTCGGGCACCAGCCGCTCGGCCTCGCAGCCGCAGCGGCGGCCCTGCGTGCTGCGGGGCATGACGTGCGCACTCTTGACGTCGCCGTCGAGCCATTGCCTGCGGCCGCGATCCGGGACGTCGACCTCGTCGCGATCTCGGTGCCGATGCACACAGCCGCGCGGATCGGCCTGCAAGTCGCCGAGGCAATCCGCGAGGCCGGAATCGAGGCACGCATCGCCTGCTTCGGCCTTTACGCCTCGCCACTTGCCGGTCAGCTTGGGCGGCGCGGCATCGAGGTGATCGGCGGTGAGTACGAGGCCGGCCTGGTCGCGCTGGCGGGCCAGGTGGCGGCACGCGAGACGGGTGCCTTCCCCGGCGCAGGCGCGAAGCCCTCCCTCGCTCGCCAGCGGTATCTCGTCCCGGACCGCCGCGGGCTGCCGGCACTCGACCGGTACGCGCAGGTGCGGCGGGCGGACGGCCAACACCTCGCCGGGTATGCGGAGGCCACACGTGGCTGCGCCCACACCTGCCGGCACTGCCCGATCACGCCCGTCTACGGCGGCGCGCTTCGTCTCGTCCAGCCCGAGGTTGTCCTCGCCGACATCACCCAACAGGTCGAGGCGGGCGCGGCGCACATCACTTTCGGCGACCCGGACTTCCTGAACGCGGTACCGCACAGCCTCGCGATCATCGAGGAGGCGCACCGCCGCTGGCCGGCGCTCTCCTTCGATGTGACGGTGAAGGTAGAACACCTCATCGAGCACGCGGGGGCGCTCTCTCGCCTGCGCGCGGCCGGCGTCATCTGGATCACAAGCGCCTTCGAGTCGTGCAACGACGACATCCTCCGGCGCCTTGACAAGGGTCACGACGTCGCCGACATGCGGCGCGCACTCGCGCTTACCCACGCGGCAGGGCTCCCCGTACGCCCGACCTGGGTCGCGTTCACGCCGTGGACGGCGCTCGATGACATCGCCGCGATGTTCGATTTCATCGCGGAGCAGCGTCTGCAACGCGCGGTGCAATCCGTGCAGTACGGCCTGCGGCTCCTGCTGCCCCCGGGGTCTCCGCTGAACGATCTCCTTGCGGGCGAGGGCCGCCTCGGGCCCTTCGACGAAACGCTGCTCACCTACACCTGGCGCAGCCTCGACCC
>SCTU01000271.1 GCA_004297315.1 Dehalococcoidia bacterium
GAGCATGATCACGTCGCAGTCCGGCGACTGCTCCTTGATCCAGGCTGCCATACCGATGTGGTCGGGGTGGGCGTGCGAGATGATCAGCCGCCGGACGTCCTTCGGTGTGTATCCGAGGACCCCGAGTTCCTTCGTCATCGCCTCGATCGCCTGGGGGGTGCCGAACCCGGCGTCGAAGAGCGAAACGCCGTCGTCGCCGGTGAAGGCGTACGGCAGCATGTATGGCAACGCGGGGCCTGCCATCGGCGTCTTCAACTGATGCAGGCCGGGCACGATCTCCATCGGGGCGCATCCTCTCGCTCCGGGTGCGCGAAGGCTTCCGGGCGTCTCGGGACTCTGGACTCATCGGGCCGCGCGAGCATAGCAAAGCGGCCGGGCGTCCTACCTCACCCGCTCCGGTGTCGCGAGGGCGATCCGCTCGAGGCCTGCGAACAGCTCGCCGACGCTGGCGATGCGGACGTGCGCGGGTGGGTCGCCGTCGGCGCGCTCGCCCACCTGCACCACCCACCAGCCGTAGCGGCGCGGGGGCCCCACGTCGTATCGCGGCGTGTCTCCGACGAAGACGGTCTCGTCCGCCGCCACACCGAGCGTGTCGAGCGTCGCCTGGAAGAAGGCGGGGTGCGGCTTGGCTCGGCGGTGCTCGTCGCTGAACATCAGCGCATCGAAGTGCTCCGTGAGGCCGGCCGCGTCGAACACCCGGCGCAGATGGCGGCCGCCCGCCACGCCGGTGTTTGAGATCAGCCCGACTCTCAGCCCGCGCGCCCGACATTCCTCGATCGCCTCGCGCGCGCCCGGGAGCAGGTCGGGCGGCGTCTGCTCGATCACGCCGCCGTAGGCCTCTGCGAACGCGGTCGCGTCGGCTTCGTCAATGTGGTCGGCCAGGCCGGGGCGGTACTGGTAGAAGACGTGCCGCGCGCGCTCCTCGCTGCTCACGTCGCGCCCGTACTCCTGGAGCCGGGCGAGCGTGCTGTTGGAACGCTGATGGTGCCGGGTGAACTCTTCCTGCGTCGTCTCGATCCCGTACTTCGCGAGGATCGGCGCGCATCGCTCGAACCGCAGCCGCGCCCGCACGGGGAACGTGTCCCGCCGCTCGGACATCAGCGTCCCCCAGAGGTCGAATACGACCGCGCGAATCGGGGACGTCGATTGCTCTGTCACCGCGCTCCATTATCGCATCGGCGGACTTATCGAGGGCGAAGCCACAAAACGAGGGGGCACCACTTGGTGCCCCCTCTTCGCGTCAATTCAGGCGGCGGCCGTTGTTAGGACTTCGCCTGCTGCTTCTTGAACTCCTGGTACTCAACCCATTCCGCGTCGGACATCCCGGCCGGCCGTTCGAGTGCCGGTGCCTTGTCCTTGTCACCCTTCGCCTCTTCGCGGAACTCGCGGATGCCCTTGCCGAGCGCTCCGCCGAGACCCGAGACGCGTTGCGCCCCGAAGAGCAGCGCGAGGATGACCACAATAATCAGCAATTCCTGCCAGCCGAGGCTTCCCAGCATGGGTCAGTACCTTTCCGGCCTGCGCGCTCCGTACGACCTCGGCGAATGTAACACCGGGATTCGGCGTGCGCCCCCGCCGCTCAGGGGGACGGTGCGTCGATCATAACGCGCGCCGCGGCCGAAAAGATCGCTAGCCGATCCGCTCGACGAAGACGCGCATGACGCCACCGCAAATCTTGTCGTCGCCATCTACCGGCTCGGTGAGGTCGACCAGCACGGTCCGAGGGCGGCCGTCCGCCATCGTCTCCATGGCCTCCTGCCAGACCTCGGCCTCGCCGCACCCTCCGCCGATCGTGCCCGTGAACGTTCCGTCCGGCCGCAGCAGAAGCTGGGCGCCCGCCTTCCGGGGCGTGGAGCCTCGCGTGTCGGCGACGGTCGCGAGCACGCGCGGCTCACCCCTGGTCAGGGAGTCGTGTAGTTCGCGGTAGAGTTCGACCGACATCGCTCTGCCTCCGTCGAATAGATCATACGACTGGCGAGATCCGTCACGAGCGCCCGCACGTACTGGGTTACGAGGCGCGCTCCCCCGGCTGTCACCCCCGGCCGGAAACGTTGCCGGGGGCTAAGCCCGAACCGGCGGACGCCCAGAAAGCATCAGAGCCGATCGCTCGGCCCTGATGCCCCAGAGGGAACTGGCAATTTCGGGAGCGCTGGCCTCACCACCTGCGAGGCTGGCCGCGCCCGCACGGTATCACAAACGAGATTCATCGGACACGTCTCCGCCTTCGGCGGACAGGCGGCTCATCCGCGCGCCCGTCCCGCCGCGCCGCACCATCGTGATCTCCGCCAGAATCGACACCGCGATCTCCGCCGGCGTCTCCGCCCCGATATCGAGGCCCACGGGCGTGGAAACGGCATGGAGCGCGGCGGCCGGATAGCCCTCGGCTGCCAGGTGGTCGAGCACTGTCCGCGTCCGCCGGCGGCTCCCGATCATGCCGACGTAGCCCGCGGCGCCCCCGACAACGTGGCGGAGCGCCTCCTCGTCCTGGCGATGTCCCCGGGAGACGAGGACGACCGCGGTCGAGGCGTCGAGCGCGAGCGAGTCGAGCGCCGTCCCGGCCTCGTCCACGATCACCTGCTGCGCCATCGGGAACCGCTCGCGATTCGCGAACTCCGCCCG
>SCTU01000272.1 GCA_004297315.1 Dehalococcoidia bacterium
CCGCGGACGGCGTCCGGAAAACTCCAGCGTCACCTCGTGCGAGACCGGCTGGCTGCGGGAGGCTGAGCGAGATCAGACGGTGGGCGCGGGCGTTCCGGTGATCGCGCGCCATGCTTGCGCCAGCAACATGCGCGCGAAGGCGGCCCCTGGGCAGTGGTTGCGCACCGCGCGGCCCTCGAACGTCCCGTAGTACCGCGTGAAGACGTCCCGCCCGTCGTCCAGTTCGACGAACGCCTCGCGATAGGCGTCGACCTCGCCCGGCTCGGGCTCATAGACCTCGCCGCAGCGGGGGTCGCTCCAGAGGATCACGTCGAGGATGGCGCGGACCGAGTCGATCCCGGCGCGCACCTCGGCCAGCCGCAGGTCGGGCACGCCGTGCCCTTCGCCGGCCTGCGCGAGCGCCGCGTGCATCGCGGCATGCCACGCGCCCGTGCGCGGCTCACCGGGCGTCGATGCCATCGCGCGTTCGGTGTTCGCGACCGCCGTTGCCTCATCGAAGAGGTCCGGGATGAGCCTGAGCAGGTCGTGCAGGCCAGCGGCAAACCCCGGCTCGAATTTGGAGATCAGCGCCTCCTCCTCGTCAGCGCGGACGAGACGCCGCGGCTCCTCGACGCCGCGCTCCTCGCGCAGCCAGTCGAGGAGCGTGCGTTCAAAGCCGTCGGACTCGCCATCGCGAATTCCATTCATGATGGGAGTATCCGCGCCGGACAGCCTCGTGTCCCCTATCACGCACGTTGACAGGCGGCTGACCGTAAGCCGAGAATCGGGACATCCGCTCGACCGTTGCGTCGCCTGCACTCGGGCGGCACTGGCGGGCAGGGAGGTCTCATGGCGAGCGACGCACAAACCTACCTCGACCTTCACGTGCACTCGTCGGAAGGTTCCGACGACGCGGGCGCGACGGTTGAAGGCTATCTCCGCTGGGTGGAGTCACGCCGCAAGCTCGGCTTCCGCGTGGACGGGTTCGTCCTCACGGAGCACCGGCGGTACGACCAGAGCCGCGACTACTCCGAGCTCGCCGCCAAGTACAACGCCGTCGTGCTGCGTGGCGTCGAGGTGGAGACGGAGATCGGGCATGTGCTGGTCTACGGCGTCACGCCCGAGTTCCTGAAGCGCTTCGACCTCAGCGACATCTCGCTGCCGTACGCGGAGGTGTTCCGCGTGGCCTGGGAGACCGGCGGGATCGCGGTCGGCGCGCACGCCGGGCGGCCGCGGATCGGCGTCGTGGAGCACTTCAACGAACGTCAGGTCGACCTCGCCGGCATCAAGGTGCTGGAGACGCTCAACGGCGGCAGTAACGACTACGAGAACGCCCGGGCGCACGACCTGGCCCGACAGCACAGCCTCCGCGAGATCGGCGCGAGCGACGGACATTTCGTCTCCGGCCTTGCGCGCTGCCTCACGCGGTTCGACTACCCAATCCGGACCATCGAGGACCTCGTGGCGGTGCTGCGCGACCCGACGAGCAGTTTCGTCCCGCTGCGGATCGAGGAGACGGTGGAAGGTGCGGAGATTCCGCCCCGGCCCGGCCTCGAGGAACTGGCCGCGCTGCTTCCACACACCAGCGGGCAGGGCAACCTGGGCGGCGACGCGATCGAGTACGACCGCTCCGTCATCGGCCGCGAGGTGCACGGCGGGCGGCTCGTGGTCACGGCCGAGTCGATCCGGGAGTACTGCGAGGCGCTCGAGGAGACGAACCCGCTTTACCTCGATCCGGAGTTCGCGAAAAAGGGGTCGTACGGCGGGATCATCGCCCCTCCGGGCCTGCTCCAGACGGCCGAACTCGGCCCGGCGCCGGACCCGAAGGTGAAGTTCGGCAACCTCGGCTTCCACGCCGGCTCGCGGCAGGAGTATTTCCTCCCGGTCCGCCCCGGCGACGTGCTGGAGGGGTACGTCTCCATCAAGGAGGTCTACGAAAAGACCGGCCGTTCCGGCCGGATGGTCTTCGTCGTTCGCCAGGCACGATTCGAGAACCAGCACGGCGAGACCGTCGCCCTGCTCCAGAACTCTCACGTCCAGCGCGAATTGCAGGCCGGAGGCTCGAATGACTGAAGCCGTCTCCAGCTTCACCCAGCGGTACATCGAGGACATCGCAATCGGCGACGAGGCCGTCGTCCTCCAGCGGCCGACGACCGAGCACGTGATCTCGTTCCTCAACAACGGGCACAGCGGCCGTCCCGCCAACGCCATGAACGGCCGGTTCACCGACCCGGAGGTGGCGAAGGCGCAGGGGTTCCCGAAGCCGATTGTCCCGGGCGTGATGTCGGCTGCCATGCTCACGCGCGTCGTGACGGACTGGATGGGGCCGATGGGCCGCATCGTCAGCCTGGACGTCTCGTTCCGCCGCCCGGTCATGCACGACGACCAGTTGCGTTGCGTCGCTCTGGTCACGGACATCATCGGCGACGAGGAGTCCGAGGCAAGTAGCCCGGGCCTGGTGAGCCTCGACGTCACCCTCGAGAACGACCGCGGGGAGAAGCCGCTTCAGGCAGCGGCTGTCGTCGAACTGCCGCACCGGATCTAGCGCGGCCCGGCTCAGGCCCGCGACGGCTCCGGCGGTTGGGGCAGCGGCGTCTCACGTCGTCGCGCACCCAGTTGCTCGAGCACGCGCACGAACGTCGGGTACTCGTGCGCCCCGACGACCGCGTATTTGTCGTCGAAGATGAACGTCGGGATCGCCGTCACGCCGATCGCGTACGAGTGCTCGATCCCCTCGTCCACCTGTGCACGGAGGGCGCCCGATTCGAGGTCAGCACGGAGCGCTGCGCCGTCCAGACCGGTCGCCGTCGCCTCGCGGGCCAAGACGTCGAGGTCCATCAGGCTTTCGTGGTCGGTGAAGTGCGCGCGGAAGAGCCGCCGGTGGTACTCGATCACCTGCTCGGTGTCGCCGTGCTGGCCCACCCACTCGCCGGCCTCGAGCGCGCGGTGAGTATGAGGTTGGAACGTCCGCCCGCGGGCGAACTTGACGCCCAGGGCCTCCCCCCGCAATTCCATCGCGGACGGCGGCGTGTCGGGGGTCGTCGTCGGCGTGCGGACGCGTCCCTCGGGGGGGATGGACGGGTCGAGGAAGAACGGCGCCCACTCCAGCGTCACGTCCCACTCGCGGTACACACGTTCGACCTCGACGAGGCCGACATAGCACCACGGTCAGATGTAGTCGGAGACCACCACGATGGAGACCGGCTCGCGCCGTGCCTCGATGGCGTCGGAGGCGGGGTCGTTCGTCATGCCGCCAGTGTATGCCCGCAGCGCGTCCTAGGATTGCCCTGCGATGAAGGAGTCCGTTTATGAGCCAGATGCCTGCGCCGGTCGCCGTGGTCGAAGGCCCGGGAGTCCACATGCGGTTCCTGGAGCCGCACGGACACCTCGGCTCCACCTTCGGCGATGACCCATTCGGGCGGTTTGCCGAGAAGTTCGCCCGCGCGTTCGGGACGCCGAAGTTCCTCGCCGCGCAGACCGGACTGGTCCTCGTCTGGCTCGTCCTGAACGCTGCCGCCGTGGTGCATTTCGACCCCTACCCGTTCATTCTCCTCAACCTCGCGTTCTCCACGCAGGCGGCGTACGCCGCGCCGATGATCCTGCTTGCCCAGACCCGCCAGTCCGAGCGCGACCGCCACTGGACGGAGGCCGACGCCCGCCACCGCGAAGACATTTCCGCCGCCATCCTGGGCCTCCTGAATCAGAACACTGAACTGACACGGGAGGTGCACGACCTCACGAAGCAGATCGAGACGCTGACCCGCGAGGTCCACGGCCGCATCGTGACGAAGGGGTAGCCGTAGGCGACGCCCCTATACTCCGCGCGCACCTGAAAGACAGCGAAGGGGAGATTGATGGCCGGCATCGAGTACGAAAACCTGCTCGTCGACCGCATCGGTAAGGACGGCCGGATCGCGCGGGTCACCCTCAACCGTCCGGAGAAGATGAACGCCCTTTCGCAGGAACTGCTCTACGAGTTTCGTGACGCTCTGGAGCGTCTGGAGGCGGACGACAGTGCGCGCGTGATCGTCGTCCGCGGTGCCGGGCGCACCTTCAGCGCCGGCTACGACCTCACCCCGGCCCAGAACACTGGCGCGGACGCCGTCGCGCGGCAGTTCCGCACGACGGACGAGCAGGGCCGCAGGCTCTGGCAGGGCGTGCGGGGCGGGATGCAGCGCATCACGAATATCCACATGTACTTCTGGAACATCCAGAAGGTGACCATCGCACAGGTGCACGGCTACGCGATCGCAGGCGGCTGCGAACTCTCGATGATGGCCGACCTGGTGGTGGCCGCGGACGACGCGAAGTTTGGCCACCCCGGCCTCCGCTTTGCGGGCACGCGGACGTCGATGATCCTCCCGCTGCTGATCCCGATGCGAAAGGCGAAGGAGCTGTTCTACACGGGTGACAACATCAGCGCGGTCGAAGCCGCCCAGATCGGCCTCATCAACCGCGCCGTCCCGATCGACCGCTTGGACGACGAGGTGCTGGCTATGGCGGAACGCATCGCCATCCTCCCCGCGGACCACCTGGCGATGCTGAAGGTCCACATGAACCGCTTCCACGAAAACATGGGCATCTACTCCTCCGTCCACTCGAGTACCGACCTCGACGCGGCCGGCGGCTTCACCAGTCAGGCCTACCAGTGGGCGGACAAGATGCGCTCCGGCGGCCTGAAGGAAGCCCTTGCCTGGCGCGATGGCCCCTACCAGGACTACCGCTCCGACCCGGACCGGCCGCGGTAGTCGAGACCCGAGCGGCATCCGAGGCGGACGACACTGGAGCAATCACCGGCAATTGCCGTCAGGGGTTTGCGAGTCTCGCGCGGAGGCCGAGTCGTGCTGCCCGGCCTCGACGTCGAGGTTGCCCGCGGGACGGTGACCGGCCTGCTCGGCCCGAGCGGCTGCGGGAAGAGCACGCTGATGCGCGCCATCGTCGGCGTCCAGATCGTCGACGGCGGAACAGTCGAGGTGCTCGGGATGCCGGCGGGGACGCCGGCGCTGCGCGGGGGCGTGGGCTACGTCACGCAGGCGCCCTCGGTCTATGCCGACCTCACGGTGCGGGAGAACCTTGCCTATTTCGCGCGGATCCTCGACGCGGGACGCGACCGCGTCGAGGCGGTCATCGAGACGGTGGGACTAAAGGCCAACGCAAGACGTGTGGTCGGCCAGTTGTCCGGAGGCGAGCGAGCGCGAGTCTCGCTGGCGACGGCGCTGATCAACGAGCCGCCGGTGCTGGTGCTCGACGAGCCGACGGTGGGCCTCGACCCCGTGTTGCGCCGCGACCTCTGGGACGCCTTTCACCGCCTTGCCGATGACGGCGTCACGCTGCTCGTCTCCAGCCACGTGATGGACGAGGCGGAGCGCTGCGACTCCCTGATCCTGATGCGCGACGGTGCGATCCTCGCGGCCGACACACCGGCCGCGCTGCTGGGACGGACGGGCGCGCGAGACATCGAGGGCGCGTTCCTGAACCTCGTCTCCGAGGCCGCGCGATGAGCCTTCGATGCACCCTGGCGACCGCGGCGCGCGTGCTCCGCCAACTCCGGCGCGACCGGCGCACCGTCGCGATGCTGCTGCTGGTCCCCGTGGGGTTGATGGCGCTGATGAGCGGCGTCTTCGCCGGCGTCGGCGGCGCCTTCCAGCGCGTCGGAGTGCCCTTGTTGGGTGTCTTTCCGATGACCTCGATGTTCATCGTCACCGCGGTGACGATGCAGCGGGAGCGCAGCAGCGGCACGCTGGAGCGGCTGATGGCGATGCCGATCGGCAAGTTCGACCTCGTGCTGGGCTACGCGCTCGCCTTTGGGCTGCTCGCCCTCGTCCAGGCGGTGATCACCTCGGTGGTGTCGTTCACGCTGCTGGACCTGCGGGTGGACGGGCCCACATGGGGGATCGTACTGATCGCCGGACTGGACGCCGTGCTTGGCACTGCCTTCGGGCTGCTGGTGAGCGCCTTCGCGCGTACGGAGTTCCAGGCGGTGCAATTCTTGCCGTTGTTCCTGCTGCCGCAGGTATTCCTCAGTGGCCTGATGGCGCCGCGCGAGCGGATGCCGGGGGCACTCCAGGCGGCGTCGGACGTCCTGCCCCTCACCTACGCGTACGACGCGCTCCGCTCACTGACCGTCAGCGGCGCTCTGACGTCCACGCTCGTCCGTGACGTCACGATCCTCGTCGTGACGACAGTCACCGCCCTCGTCCTGGGGGCCGTGACGTTGCGGCGGCGCACGGGATAGTGGAGCCCGGGGCGGCGCGCGCCTAAAGGCAGCTGTAGAGCGCGCGGACGAGGTGCTGTCCGCGCGGGTCCATCCCGCCGGTCGGCGGGCGCGTCTCGTCCGGCAGCGGGGAGAGCATCTGGTTCATCACGTAACCGAAGCCGAGGCGGTGTGCCGGGTCGGCGAAGCCCTGCGAGCCGCCCGAGCCGGCGTGTCCGAATGAGGTCGCCGGGCGCGCATCTCCGAACTCGGAGAAGCGCAGCATGAAGCCGAGGGTGCGATGGGTCGGCACCTTCAGCGTCTCGTCGAGGCCATTGGCCTGCTCGACCGACGCGCGCTCGACTGCCCACGGCGAGAGCAGACGGACCGCCCCCCATTCGCCGCCGCGCGCGAGCGCGCCGTAAACCGTCGCCAGCGAGCGCGCGTCGGCATGGCCGTTGCTCGCGGGCAACTCGGCCAGCCGGTACTCGCGGCTGTTCGGGTCGACGCCGCGCATCGCGGAGGCGACGCCGCGCAGCGCGTTGACGCCCCGGCTGGCGACGCCCTGGCGGTTGTCCTGCAGGATCTCCGCGACGGGGCGCCCGACCGGGTTGAACCCGAGGTGGAACGAGACCCCGAGCGGCTGCGCGATCTCGTCGCGGATGAACTGGCCCGGCGTCTTGCCGGAGACGCGCCGGATCACCTCGCCCACGAGCCAGCCGAAGGTGGAGGTGTGGTAGCCCTGCTTCGTCCCGGGCTCCCAGCGCGGGCGCTCGGCGGCCAGCGCCGCCGTCATCACGTTCCAGTCGAGCGCAGCGCCCGCAGGCAACTCGCCATCGATGTCGGGGAGCCCGGCCTGGTGCGTGAGGAGATAGCGGACGGGGAGCCGCTCCTTGCCCGCCTGGGCAAACTCAGGCCAGTACCTGGCGACCGGGGCGCCTAGGTCGAGCTTGCCGCGGTCGGCCAGCATGTGCGCGGCGAGGGAGACGAGGCCCTTCGTCGTCGAGTAGACGTTGACGATCGTGTCCCGTTCCCACGGGCGCGTCCGGGCGGCATTCGCGTACCCCGCCCAAAGGTCGACGACGATCCGGCCGTCGATGGCGACCGCGACCGCGGCGCCCACCTCGGGGAATTCGGTGAAATTGCGCGCGAAGACCTCGCGCACGGGGGCGAAACGAGGGTCGCAGGTACCGTGCACTTCCATCTGGGCCAGCGCCACACCGACTCCATCCCCGCGGGGGCTTCCGTGGAGGTTAACACGGGGCCGCAGGCCTTCCCGGAGCTTCGCATCGGCGGTGGATTCGGCCTGAAGGCTGGCTGCGGCAGATTCGGCTCCGGCTCGACAGGTTTTGTAGATGTGAGCGGTGTTATTGTCAGGAAAATGACCCTCACCCAGCCGCAACCCGCGCTCGTCACCGACCCCTCTGAGGTTTCAGCGATTGCGCGCGAAGTGCGCGCCGCCGGGTGGCTCGCCCTCGACCTCGAGTTCATGACCGAGGGGCGCTACATCCCCGAACTCAGCCTGGTCCAGGTCGGCTGGGGCGACATCGAGGTCCCCCACGTCGCCGCCATCGACCCGCTCAATGTCGACGTGCAGGCCATCGTCGACCTCGTCGGGGACCCCGAGATCGAGGTCATCATCCACTCGGCGCAGGCGGACCTTGCCCTGATCGGCGGTCAGTTCGGCGTCCGCGGGCGGGCGGTGTTCGACACGCAGATCGCTGGCGCGTTCCTCGGCTGGGGCGACCAGATCGGCTACGGGGCGCTCGTCGAGCGGCTCTGCGGCGTCCGCCTCGACAAAGGCGCCCAGTTCACCGAGTGGTCGCGCCGCCCGCTCTCCGAGGAGCAGGTCCGATATGCCCTCGACGACGTCCGCTACCTGCCGCTGGCGTGGCGCACCCTCCGCACAGAACTCGAGGGGCGCGGGCGGCTGCCCTGGGTGGTGCAGGAGTGCGACGCCCTCGCCGAGCAGTGGGCGGAGCGCACGCCGCCCGAGGAGATGTACCGCCGCGTGCGTGGGTGGAACGGCCTGAAGCGCCGCTCGCTCGGCGCGCTCCGCGCCGTCGCGGCGTGGCGGGAGACCGAGTCACGCCGCGCGAACCGCCCGCCCTCCTGGCTGATGAACGACCGCACACTGCTGGAACTGTGCCGTCGCCCGCCGCAGGTCGCGACCGAACTCGCCGCCGTCCGCGGCCTCGGCGAGGGCACTGCGGCGCGCTACGGGCGCGCGATCATCGAGGCGGTCACGCGCGGCGTCGAGGACCCGCCCGAGATGGACGAGAGCCCTCCGCACCTGCCGAACCTCGGCCAGGCGTGGCCCGCGGTCCTCACCGGCATCGTGCAGGCCCGCTGCCGCGAGGCGGACATCGCCGCCCGCTTCGTCGCCACCCGCCGCGACATCGACGACGTCATCGCGTGGTGGCTCGTCGGCGACCGCAAGAAGGAGCCCGCGCTCCCCCTCCTCGGCGGCTGGCGCCGCACGCTCGCCGGCCAGGACGTCCTCGACTGGCTCGCCGGCGAGACCGCCGTCGTCGTGGATCCGCACACGGAAGCCGGCCTGCGCATCGACCGGTAGGTAGTTCACCGCGGCACCCGCGACCTATCGAATCAGTCTTCCCAGCGCCGACCGGAACGCCTTCGGAGCGACTGGCACATCCCATGCCTCTGCAAAGAGATCCCTGAGCGATGCTGCTTCCTCCGCCGTGGGCGGATCGGGATCATCTCCACTAATAGAACTTACCCACCTATCCACGGCGGCTTCTTCAGGAAAGGAAGCAGACCGGGTCAGGCTCCAGTAGATTCCGCCAAAGAACACGTAATTGCACCATTTATCGATCCACTCCGGAAAGGTCGAATAGAGAATCGGCTCATGTGGCGCAAACACCTGCTTGTCCCGAAGGAGTTTTGGCGTCAAACGGAGCCATATGGGGAGCCTCTCGTCCCTGCCAGGCATCGCCCGCTCAAAGGCAGCAAGGGCCTGATCAGCAGATGCCGCCTCCTCAGACGGCGAAAACGCTGCGCCGGCTAAGAGGTCGACTGCGAAGTCCCGCTCATAAAGTCCCAATGCCACCCCAGCACGTGCACACGCGTGCACAAGACCCACGGCCGTATATGCGTCCACGTACTTGTGTCCGAGGAGGCCCTGTCGGCGCGGCCACCCCCGGGCACGGAGGAGCGGGATTGCGAACAGGGACGCGAGGCTCGCCGGTTCGTGATCCATTAGGTGCGGCCTTCCCGACAGAGTTCGCCCCGACACCGCGTCGTGCACGGTACCTCGTGCGACCTCATCGCGCGCCTGAGTCGAGGGCGCCGGAGGGCGCCGTCGCTGTTACGGCGCTCCCAGCAATTCGAGGTAGAGCGCCTGCGTCCCTTCGGACGGATCTGTGCCCAGTTCGGCTGCGAGCACCTCGCGGCAGCGTTCGTAGACGCGGAGGGCCTCGGCGCGGTTCCCGAGGGCGATGTGCAGGCGGATGAGGCGCTGATAGCCGGTCTCGCGGAACGGCTCTAGGTCGACCGTCTCGCGCGCAGCCTCGAGGGCGAGCGCTGGCGTGCCGTTCGCCGTCCAGATCTCGGCGAGGCAGTCGAGGGCGCGCACGAGGATGCCATGTAGCCTCGCCCGCTCGCGCTCGATCCACTCGCCTTCTTCGCCGGGCAAGAAGGGCCGCCGCGCGGTGATCGCGGCGACGTTGCTGGGCGCCCATGCCCCTCGGGAGTCGCCCGCGCGAAGCAGCCCCTCCGACTCGTCGATCGCCTCGGCCGCCGCCTCGCGGTCGATCCAGACCTCGTTGCCGGTGCGGAGGACGTAGGTCCCGAAGGCGCTCGTAAGGCTCATTGAGTCGGGCTCGCCGACGCCTTTCAGCAGGCTCCGGAGCTTGCTGATGAGCGCGTGTAGCGCCGCTTCCCAGGCGCCCGGGAGGCCATCGGGCCAGAGTGCCTCGGCCAGTTCCTCGCGCGTGACGGGGCGTTGCCTGTGGCAGACGAGGTAGGCGAAGAGGAGGCGGCCCTGCCGTCCGGGAAACTGCTGCTCGCCGAGCAGCCCTCCACCGTGCTCGATCTCCACCCGCCCCACGACATACACGCGTGCCGGCATTCACTCACCAAGGTTTCGCCAAGTCGTGCCCAAGCGCCGGCCGCCATTCTGGCACAGCGGGATGGATCAGGTGAAAGGAAGGAGTCGGTATGAACGGGATGGCGAATGCGGACGGCAGAGCGGGAGGGCACGGCCGGGTGCCCGCTGGGCAGTTCCTGGACGACCTGCCGAGCGGGTTGTACGTGGCGGCGCACGTCATGTTCCTCGCGGTCGGACTCTGGCTCTGGTCTCGGGCGAGCAGCCACGCGCTGCCGTACTCGGCCGCGCTGGCGTTGTACGCGGTGTCGCAGGTGGGCTTCTTCGCCTACTTCGCCCACCTCGTCACGATGAAGGTCGCGGTGCTCCTCGAACAGACGCTGGTCTTCGCGATGGTCTTGCTGATCGTCCTGCGGGCGACGGCTTAGACCGAGGACTGCGCATACATCCAGGCGGTATCCGAAGCATCCGCGGATGCGACAGGTGAAAGGAAGAATCTCATGCCACTCATTCAGGTCAGGCTCATCGAAGGTGTGTTTTCATCGGAACAGAAGGGCGAGATGATCCGCCGGTTGACGGACACCATGGTCGCGATCGAAGGCGAGAACCTGCGGCCCGTGACGTGGGTGGTCGTTGAGGAGGTCAAGGGCGGCGACTGGGGCATCGGCGGGAAGGGCCTCACCGCGGCGGACGTGAAAGCGATCGCTGCCGGCGCCTAGGTCGAGTTCAGCGCTCCGAAGGAGTGTCCAATGGCCAAGGTGTTCACCTGCGAGTGCGGCGTCGTGATCCGTGGGGTCGATGACGACGACCTCGTGA
>SCTU01000273.1 GCA_004297315.1 Dehalococcoidia bacterium
CGACCATGAAGCGGTAAACCAGACTCGGAAGACCGTCGAGCAGGTGCTGAAGCAGGCGCTGGGCATCAACGCGGAACTCCCTTGGGAACACGCACCGCGGCTGACGAACTTCAAGATTGAGTACGGGTATAAGCCCAATCCGAACGACCCATGACCCCCCTCACCCTCCGCTCTGAAGACGCGCGCGTGGCGTACCTCGCGACCGTGTACCACCTCGGGCGGCCGGGGGCGGAGGTCGACCGCGAGACGCGGCGCGACGAGGGGACGGGGCTGCGCACGGTGTCCGAGGCGCTGCACGCCGGGATGGCGCGCGCCGTCGTCGAGGTCGACCTCACGCCGTACCAGGTCACGCGACTCGGGGAGGCGCTCGCCGGCCTCGCCAACGAGATGAAGCAATACGGCATCGCGGGCGGGCGCACGGCCGTCCCCGGCCTCGCTGTCGCGATGCGTGAGGTCTTTCCCGACGTCGCCGCGGACCCCGGCCTCGCCCTCGATGTCGTCCAGCACGTCGTGATGCTGCGGAACCGCCTCGCCCACACCGTCGAGGCCGCGCGGGCCGAGATGGCGCGGGAGGCGGCGGAGCGCGCGGCGGCACGCAAGGCGGCGAAGAAGCCTTGGCAGATCTGGAAGCGGTAGCGACGCTTTCGCGCGGGTTGGGCGGCTTCAACCCCTCATAACGTGTCGCTCCGGAGATTCTCCGGAGCGGCTGCCTCGATCTGAGGGTGCGCGTATTGCTCCCTGCGTAGATTCGTCCCTATATTCGCCCGAGGGTCGAACACCGCCAATTGCGGGCCGACCCGTTCGAGTCGAAGGGCCCCGACATGACCTATGTGATCACCTCTCCCTGCATCGACACGACCGACCAGTCGTGCGTCGATGTCTGCCCCGTGGACTGCATCCACTTCGATGAGGGCGTCGACAAGATGCTCTACATCAACCCGGACGAGTGCATCGACTGCGGCGCCTGCGAGCCGGCCTGCCCCGTCTCCGCCATCTTCGCCGAGGACGACGTCCCCGCCGACCAGAAGCACTTCACCGAGATCAACGCGCTCTGGTTCACAGACAAGGACGCCGCGCGCGCCAAGGTCACTGCCTAGCCGCTCACGGCTTCGCACGACACCACGAAGGGGCCGCGTACGCGGCCCCTTCTCTCTTTGCCCCCTCGGGGGTGTCCCGGTCTTCCGAATCCCTCGTTCCGGGACGGAGGCCGCCGCGCCCTCGACCAGCGGCCTGCGCCGCCGTCAGCGCGGGGGTGCTTGCGGGGCCTCAAACGACGACAGTACGATTCAAAATTATCGTGAACGTGAGCGTTACCCGACGCGCGTTCTCCGCATCGGTACCCCGGCCGAACGCACGAATGGATCCCGCATGGTCCGCAGCGCCGCTCGAGTGCCCTCGGACACAAGCGACATCGCGGCCGCGGCGATCGCCGACCCCGCAGCACTGGCGCCGGTGCCAGCCGAGAGGCGCTCGCGGCTCCGCGCGCTGAGCCAGCTGCGCACCTTCGAGTCCTTCAAGAGCAGTCCCTTCCGCTGGTACTTCGTCTCCATGCTGGGCGTCTTCGGCGCGATGAACAGCCAGATGATCGCGCGGGGCGTCCTCATCTACGACCTCACGGGCTCATTCGCCGCATTGGGCACGCTGGCGCTGGCCGGCGCGATCCCCGGGTTGGCGCTCTCGCTCCACGGCGGGGTGATCGCGGACCGTCTGCCGAAGAAGCAGATCCAGCAGGTGGGGAACGCGCTCAACGCGCTCAACACGATGTCGATCGTGGCCCTGCTGCTCGCGGGCGCGATGCGCTGGGAGTACATGATCGTCAACGCCGCCATCCAGGGCGTGATCCAGGCGCTCATGATGCCGGCGCGCCAGTCGATGCTCCCGGACATCGTCTACCCGCGGCAGGTCATGAACGCGGTGGCCCTGAACAACGCCGGGATGAACCTTTCTCGCCTGATGGTCCCCGCCGGCATCGGCGTGCTGATGGAGGTCACCGACTACTACTGGGCCTTCATCGCGATCACGGGCTTCTACCTCTTCTCCACGGTCACGCTGTTCCGGGTCCCCTCGCGCCCGATCGAGATCCCGCCGGAGGAGCGGACCGAGGCCCAGGCGCGCCTCCATGCGGCAGGTGGCCAGGCCACGCGCGCCAAGTCCGGCGCGGGCTTCGGCGACCTGATCGATGGCGGGCGCTACATCCTCCGCGACCACACCGTCCGCACGATCCTGGTCATCAACTTCCTGATGGTGCTCTTCTCGATGCCGTACATGCAGATGCTGCCGGGCTTCGTGAAGGAGGTCCTGAAAGGCGGCCCGGGGCTCCAGGGCCTGCTCACGAGTGTCACCGGTGTGGGCTCGCTGGCGGCGGCCCTCGTCATCGCGTCGCTGCCCAGTCGCCGCCGGGGCATGATCTTCATCATCGGCTCGGTGGTCCTCGGAATCGCGCTGATCGCGTTCTCCTGGTCGACTTCCGTGGCGATCACAATGCCCGTCATGCTGCTCATCGGCGTAGGACAGAGCGTCCGCATGGCGCTCAGCAACGTGCTGGTCCAGGCGTACACGGAAGACCAGTACCGGGGCCGCGTCATGAGCATCTACATGATGGAGATGAGCCTGGTGCAGGTTGGCGTCTTCGGCGTCGGCATCGCCGCCGAGATCATCGGCGTGCAGTGGGCGCTCGGCCTCTGCTCCGCCGGGCTGGTGATCCTGTCCGTCGCCACGCTCGCGATGGTGCCTCGGATGCGCAACCTCGACTAGTCCCTTCGATGCCAGGCTGCGCCCAGCCGCGCCGGCTTGCCGCACCGCCACCTCCGGCCGGTATGCCGCAGTCGCGCGCGACCGACGGCCCGCGCCAAGGGGAGGTAATCTCGGCTCACCGGTTCTCCAGTTGAAGGACACCCCTTGGCGATGCCACTGGTTGTGATCAGCGATGTGCTGTCCGGGCGGCGGCGAGTCTACTTCGGGTGGTGGCTGTTGGCCGCTTCCGTTGGCGCGATGGCGTTGGGGTCTGGGACCTCGTTCTGGGCGTTCGGGTTCTACGTCCGGCCGCTCGAGCAGGAGTTCGGGTGGACGCGGGCGGAAGTCTCATTGGGGTTCTCTGCCGCGCTCTTCGTGAGCGGGCTGTCGGGGCCGCTGATCGGACGATTCATCGACGTGCGGGGACCGCGGACCTCGATCCTTGTGGGTACGGTGCTGACCGCGCTGACCTTCCTCTTGCTTGCGACGACGAACTCCCTGTGGCAGTGGTATGCGTACTCCGCGGTGAATGCCGTTGCACGCCAGATGATGTTCTTCATCCCTTTCATGGCACTGATCGCGCGGTGGTTCGACCGGCGACGGGGTATCGCGGTGAGCATCCTCGGCACGGGATTTTCGTTGGGCGGGTTCATTGTGGTCCCGTTCGTGCAGCTCGCGATGGAGTCGCTCGGGTGGCGGGCGACGCTCGTCGCCTCCGGTGGTGCTGTCGTGGCAGTGTTCTTGCCGATCGGACTATTCATCGTGCGAAACAATCCCGCAGAGATGGGGTTGTCGCCCGACGGTGCGCGGGACGCGGACGGCACACCTTCGCGGCCGCGGGCGATCGAGGGAGTGACGTTGCGCGAGGCACTGCACTCGCCGCTGTTCTGGGCGCTCTCTTTCGGCTTCATGCTGTTCTTCTATGGGATGTTCGGATGGCTGGTGCACCAGGTGCCGTTCTACGAGTCGATCGGGCTGTCCAGGCGGACGGCGGCCACGATCGTGTCCGCGACGGCAGCCCTGAGCATCGGGACCCGGCTGCTTGTCGGAGTGATTGCGGATCGGATCACGCGGTTCGAGTATGCGGTCGTGGGCCTCGCGTCCACACTGCTGGGCGCGATGGTGACGCTGTCGATCAGCACGAGCCACGCAGCGATCGCGTTGTTCCTCGTACTGTGGGTGATCGGGACCGCCGGCGGGCCGATGATTGAGTCACTCTTGCTCACGCGGGCCTTCGGCGTGAAGCATTTCGCGACGATCCTCGGGGCAGTGGTGGTGGTCGAAACGATCGGCCAGATCCTGAGCCCGACGGTGGCTGGCGCGATCTATGACGCGACCGGTTCGTACGACCTCGCACTGGAGATGTTCATCGGCACGTTCGCGACAGCGGCCGTCGTGTTCCTCGGCGCGTCGAAGTTGCGGCGGCCGTACGAACCAAGCATGACGGAGTAACGCGTACCCGAGGGCGGTGAAATGGCGGTAGGCGCTCGCCCGCGAGGCGGCATCGAAGCGCCCGTCAGTGGCCCATCGCCCGCCACGGCATCTCGGATTAGAAAGCGCGAGGCCTCGGGAGCCACCGCGCGGCCTACATAGCGGGCAGGAAGGGGAGGTCGTCGTGCGCGATGCGCGGGCCCTCGCCGACCGGGACCGCCTCCAGGCGCACGCTGCCGTCCTCGCACAGGTCGATCACGAGCACATGGCCGCCGTGGCCCTCGCGGTTGCCGCTGAGCGCGTCCGGGGCGCCGGAGTAGGCCGCGACGACGCCCTCGCCTGCCTCGACGCGCGTGAGGCGCTCCCAGTGGCCGAGCGCGATGTAGTCGAGGCCGGTCGCCTCCAGGTGCTCGGCGCGGATGTGGAACGAGCCGTGGGTGAGGGCGTTGGGGCCGAGGAAGTGCCCGTGGCCAATGCCGATCTGCCAGACCGCCTCGCCCCTTCCGGGCGCGCCCTCGAACGGACGGTAGTGGATGTCCTGTTCCGTGTGAGACGTCCCCCACACCTCGAGGTCGAGTTCGGGAAACGACAGCCGTTCGCCGGCAGGCGTACGGAGGATGCGGAGGTTCGGCGCGCGTTCGGTCAGGTCGACCCGGTCGTAGACGGATCCCGGCCCGATGTGGTCGTGGTTGCCGGGGCCGATGACGGTCGTCCGGCCGAAGCGCTTGATCTCGTCGGCCGCGAAGTGCAGCGTCTCCTCGAAGACGCGGGCGTTGTCGAAGAAGTCGCCCGCGATCAGCAGCACGTCGACCTCTTCGGCGATCGCAACGTCGATGACGCGCTGGAAGTTGCTGTGCAGTTCCGCGCGGCGCACGCCGTCGCCCGACCGGGAGTCGTAGGCGCCCAGGTGGACGTCCGAGGTGTGGAGGAGGCGGAGCGGGCGGCGTGCCGTCATGACTCCCCGCAATCTATATCGAGATTTCGTCGTGCGACGGTACCCGCGGCGTCAGGGCGTCGAGTCGCTCACGGATCGCGTTGGCGAGGCCAGTCAGCGGTACCCGTACCTGTTGCATCGAGTCTCGCTCACGGATCGTAAC
>SCTU01000274.1 GCA_004297315.1 Dehalococcoidia bacterium
CGAAACAGTGATGCCAGTGTTCGTTCGTGAGTGGGCAACAAGCGATCGGCCGGAGAGAGGCACTTCAAGGCAGAAGCGATATCCCTCGTCCTGACGTCACCATTGGACGAACATCGGCATCACCGTTCAGTGATGGCCAAATCCTGTCGATCCCACTCTCGATCGTCGTGCCGCTTTAACAGTGGACGCGTCTCGCAGGCTACCAGCCTCGCCCGTCTCGCTCGTCGTCGAATCCCTTGATCAGTCCGAGGTTCGTCGCGGGGTCGACGCGATCGGCGCGAGCTTCAGCCCACTCGCACCAGGCGAGTAGTTGCTCCCGCTGGTCCTCCGAGGCCTCCGTCAAACGCGCGCGGATCCTCGTGACATATCTACGTATGTCTTCGGCGTAGCGTGCCGCCGCGAGTTCGCGATCGAGTCGTTCGATACGTGCCTTTTGGATCCGCGCGAGTCGCTCCTGCGCCTCACGCTCGATCTGCGCACGCTCAGCTTCCTGACGGCGAACCTCATCCGTGGCGGCTCGAACCTCGAGAGTCGCAAAGAACTCCGCCAGCTTCTCCTCGACGCGGGATCGCTTGCCGTCGGCCCAGCGCGCTCGCCCGCCATTCCAGGCCGACGGGATAAGGAGTGCGAGCTCGCCTGTGGG
Source organism: Dehalococcoidia bacterium (assembly GCA_004297315.1). Lineage (GTDB taxonomy): Bacteria > Chloroflexota > Dehalococcoidia > UBA2979 > UBA2979 > SURF-43. The sequence continues at coordinate 644 of SCTU01000274.1, forward strand.
CCGTCGGCGTCGTTCATGAGGTGACGGTTGCTCGGTCTGCACCCAGGACGGACGGTTCGCTCGCCAGCGGCGCACCTCTTCGTCGGTGAAGGGGATTGCCTCGGTTCGCTCCTCGATGCTGACCGGATACGCATGCCGTCCGATGGCGATGGTTCCTCCTCCTGCCTCCCGGTATCGATCGGCTGGGAGGGACTTCACGGTCCATTCGCGACGGCCGGCTTCGTCACAGATCGCCTGCAGGAGGCGTAGTGCCCGGCTCACGGCGTCGCGAGACACGCGCAGAGGGAACACGCCCGGCTGCGCCCGAACGTAGATGCGACCGTCCTCCTGAGGTCGTTCAGCCTTGGCCTTGACTTGCGTCGCAGCAACGAACGGATGCGGCTTGCGAAGTTGGTCGGGAATAGGGATCGGCGAGCTCGCGGACATCCGGACCGTTACCTGGTCATCCGATGCAGGTCGGCGAGGGCGACTGAAAACACTGCGAACGATGACCTGCTCTGACGCACCGGGCTTGATTCGTGGGAGCGGCAGTCGCGTGACTGCCTTCCCGTGCTGGATTTTCGCCCAGTACCCACGCGGAGGCAGCGGAATGTTCGCAGCGCGGCAGACCTTCGCGAGCCAGACGTCGGAAACCTCGAACCGGGGCGCGATGTGGTGGACGGGCTCTGACCAGACCAGCTCATAGAGCTCTTGCCGGCTCAGGCGGTCGGGGATCTCGCTTGATTCGGAGGTCATGGCAACGTCACCTGCATCCGAGGCCTCCTTGCCGGGCACGCCCGCGACGACCATCGGGCTCTGCGGAGATTGTGGATTGTGGGGTGTATTCACCGCATCCAGTGCGGTGAATACACCGTACGTACGGGTCAAGGTCGCGAATTGAAACCCGGATTTCTGCCGGTGCAGTGCATATCCGGGTTCAGACCAACGCGGGATCGGATGTGCTGAAATCAGCACATCTCCGAATTTCCCCATCTTGTGCGAAAATCAGCACATCGAACGGAGATCGCGTGATGTGCTGATTTCAGCACTTCTGGGTCGAGGGTCTCATGCCAGACAGTTCATTCCGCATCTACTCCCCCGACTCGTTCGGTGCCGCCATCAAGCACTACCGCGAGCAGGCCGGCCTGACCCAGCAGGAGCTCGCCGAGCTCATCGGCATCGACCGAACCTACCTTGTGCGTCTCGAGCGGGGAACGGTGCAGTCGGAGCAACTACGGCGCATCCTGCGCATCCTCCAACAACTAGGGGTGCGTGTCGTCCTCCAGGAGGCCGACTGGTGACCACCGACATGCTGGCGATCTGGGAGTACGGCCATCGAGTGGCGGTCGTCGAACGTGACGACCGCGGACGGTTGCGTCTGACCTACACGGATGAGGCGCTCGCTACCTTCACGCCCGGCACTCCGCTATTGAGCTGGGCGATGCCGCTGACAGCGACCCGCTATCCGCAGGGGACCGTGAAGCCGTTCCTCGATGGCCTGCTGCCCGAAGGCTACGCCCGGCTCGTGATTGCGGCGGACCTTGGCCTGGTCGCTGACGACACCTTCGGGTTGCTCAGCGCGCTCGGCCGCGACATCGCCGGCGCCCTGATCGCCCTCCCAGATGGCGAGCTACCCCCGACTCAATCTACGACGGCTACGGCGGCTCCGTTGACCGACGAGGAACTCGGCGATCTCGTCGCCCGTCTCCGCGTCGCGCCGCTCGGCGTCGACGAGCACGTTCGACTCTCGCTTGCCGGCGTCCAGGAGAAACTCGTGCTCACGCGAACGCCCGACGGCGCCTGGGGCCGCCCAGTCGATGGAACCCCGTCGACGCACATCGTGAAGCCGCAGATCGCGGCCTATCCGCATACCGTCGAGAACGAAGCGTTCTGCATGCGGATGGCGAAACATCTTGGCCTGCCGGTTGCCAACGTCGAGACGATCGTCGTGGGGGATCGGAAGCTGCTGGTCGTTGAACGCTACGACCGGGTGCTGCACGAGGACGGGCGCGTCGATCGGATCCATCAAGAAGACTTCTGTCAGGCGCTCCGTATCAGCCCTGACCATAAGTACCAGGAACTTGGCGGACCTTCGCTGGCGAGCATCGCGAAGATCCTCGGATTTGCGGTGGGGCCGGAGGCGCTCGAGACGCTCTTGCGAGCTGTCACCCTGAACGTCGTGATCGGGAATGCGGACGCGCACGGCAAGAACTTCTCACTCCTGCATCA
>SCTU01000275.1 GCA_004297315.1 Dehalococcoidia bacterium
GCCTCGTCCGCCATGCGTCGTCCTTATCGGTGACAGACCAGACCGCGCAGATACCGTCCGGTACGCTGCAATCGAGGATATCGCGCACGGGAGAGAGTGGGCCCATTGAGCGTTGCCGCCAGGCCCGCACGCCGATCATGGGGCCAGACCGTCCTGTTGCTCGTCTGCCCCGCGCTGCTCCTCGTCGCCGCGCCAGCACTCGTGCTGACGGCCACGGACACGAGGACGACGCCGGGGCTGCAGGCCACGCTGCTTACCCTCGGTGCGTTGCCGTTGGTCACACCACTCGTCCTGCGCATGGTGGGCCGTACGTGGGACCCCCTGCTGCTCTCACCCGCGTGGGTGCTCTGCGCCCTGGGCCTCGCGGTGATCGCGCGCGTGCAGCCGGGCGCACTCGCGTCCCAGGTGTTATGGATCAGCCTGGGCTGGTCGACCTTCATCGCGCTCGCCGGCCTCCCCGGGCTCCTCGATCACCTGCGGCGGTTCCGCTATCTGCTGATCGCAGCCGGCCTCCTGCTCGGGGGCGCCACGCTCCTCCTTGGCGCCGACGTCACGGGGCAGGGCGCGCGGCTGTGGCTGCGTGTCGGGTCGGTCACCATTCAGCCCGCAGAGTTGCTGCGCGTCCTCCTCGTCGCCTTCATGGCCGGCCACCTTGCCGAGCATCCGGCGGAGGAGGCGTGGGGCGGCGTCCGAGGTCGCACGCCGCTGCCCGGCTTCTGGGTACCCCTCCTCGGCGTCCTCGCGGTCACGATCGTGGTGGTCGTGGCGCAGCGGGACTTTGGCCCGGCGCTCGTCTTCGGTGCGTCGGCAATGGCAACGCTCTACGCGGCCAGCCGGCGCCGCGACTACATCGTCGTCGCGCTGCTCGCGGTCGTCGCCCTCGGGTTCCTCGCGTACTTCGGTTCGGGCCGGATCCAGGGACGCGTCGACGCGTGGCTCGATCCCTGGTCCGACCCGCGAGGCGCGGGCTACCAGTCGCTGCAGGCCGTCGGCGGCTTCGTTTTCGGCGGCGTGTTCGGCGCGGGGCCCGGATACGGGAACCCCGGCCTGATCCCTGCTGCGCACACGGATTACCCGCTCGCCGTGATCGGCGAGGAGTGGGGGCTCCTCGGCTCGCTCGCCGTCGTGATGCTGTACGGCTTGCTGGTGATCAGGGCGCTCGCCCGCGCGCGCGTAATCGATGACGCCTTCGGCCGCCTGCTCAGCGTGGGCCTGGCCGTGAGTCTGGGCGCGCAGGTGCTGATCGTGTTCAGCGGCGTGCTGCGCCTGATGCCGATCGCCGGCCTGACCAGTCCATTCCTCTCGTACGGCGGCAGCTCGATGGTCGTCGGCTGGGTGATGCTCGCCCTGCTCACCGGCGCCGGTTCGACGCCGGGCGACGGGCGCCCGCGCACCGAGCGGGCCGAGGCCCCGATCCGCGAGCTCGGGCTCGCCCTGCTTACGGGCTTCCTCGTGGTCTCGCTCGGCCTCGGCTACTGGCACGTGCTCCGGCGCGATCTTGCCTCGGAGCCAGCGGTGAGCGGCGAGCGATTGCGGCGCGAGTCGGACCGCGTGGCGCGCGGCCGGATCCTCGACCGCAACGGTGAGGTACTGGTTGAGACCGTGACCGGCCCTGGCGGCGAACGCCAGCGCGTGTACCGGACGCCAGGTCTTGTCCACGTCCTCGGCTTCGACTCCGCGCAGGTCGGCGCGACGGGCGTCGAGGCCGTCCGCGGGGACGCACTGCTCGGACGCACGGCGCCGACGCTGCAGAGCACGTGGGAGGACCTGCTGCACGAGCGGCGGGATGGCGAGGACGTCCAGCTCACCATCGACAGCCGCATCCAGCAGGCGGCCGAGAAGGCGCTCGACGGCGCACCGGGGGCGGTGGTCGCCATCGACCCACGGACTGGCGACGTTCTGGCGATGGTCAGCACGCCCGCCTTCAACCCGGCGTTCAGCGAGGAGGAGTGGGCCGCGTTGCGACGCGACTCGAGGAGCCCGCTGCTGAACCGCGCCACGCAGGGCCTCTACGCGCCGGGGTCCACCTTCAAGACCGTGACGATGGCGGCGGCGCTGGAGCACAACCTCATCGACGCGCGGACGCCCGTGTCGTGCCCGGAGCAGATATTCGTCGAGGGCGTGCGGATCGTGAGCCGCAATGAGCTGCCGGGAAAGCGCACGGCGAACGCCTCAGACGCCTTCGCGTACTCGTGCAACACATTCTTCGCGGAACTGGGGGTGCGGATCGGCGCGGACCGGTTGCGCAACGGGGCGCGGGCGTTCGGGCTGACCGAAGCGGTCCCGTTCGCGCTCCCCACCGTCGCAGGGCGCCTCAGCACCGCGCCGAAGTTCCTCGATTCCGACGCAGGGCTCGCGGCCAGCGCCTTCGGCCAGGGCGAACTGCAATTCACCCCGCTGCACCTGGCCCTCGTGACAGCGGCCGTCGGAAACGGTGGAGTAGTGCCGAGGCCCCGGCTCTTTCTCGACGAACCGACCGAGGACTGGCGGCGCGCCATGTCGCCTGCGACCGCCGAAGCGCTCCGCGGAATGATGGAGCACGGCGTGCTGGACGGCTGGGCCTCGACAGTCGCGATTCCGGGGCTGCGCGTGGGCGGGAAGACCGGCTCGGCAGAGGTGGCGCCGGGCGACAACTCGCACGCACTCTTCATCGCCTTCGCGCCCGCGGACGATGCGCAGATCGCGGTCGCTGTGGTGAAGGAGTTTGCCGGCTCCGGCTCGCAACAGGCGGGGCCGGTCGCGCGGGCCGTCATCAGCGCATGGAATGCCACACGGACCGAGTCCGCCGGTCAGCGGTGAGGTCGCCCAGCCCCCACGAGATCTCGTGAGGGCTCCGCGCCAACCCTTCGCGGCTATATCGCGCTATCGGGACTAGACGAACTGTCGCGGACGGTGACCTTGTTCGCCTTCGGCTTACTGGCCACGGGGGCCGTGACCGTAAGCACACCGTTCTTGAATTCAGCGCTCACCTGGTCCTCCGCCACGGCCTCGGGAAGCGCGACGATGCGGCTGCACGACCCGCTCCGGCGTTCACGACGGTAGAAGTGCTCGGTCTTCTCTTCGCTCTCCTCCTTGTGCTCAGCGCTGATCGTGAGCACGCCGTCGTTCACCTCGACCTCGATCTCCTTCGCGTCGAAGCCTGGCATCGACGCCCGGACGACGAGGTCGCCGTTCTTCCGCGAGATGTCGAGCGGGACGGCCTCGTTCATGGCCAGACCGAACGGACGTGGCCAGTCCGCGTCAAGCAGCCAGTCGAGTAACTGTCCGCGCCGCGGGATGATCCCGGATGACTCCTGCCGCCTGATCTGTGGTGTGTCTGGCATCCTGCATCACTCCTTCTCGCCCCAAGATGTCGATCGCGCGACTGCCTCGTGTTGAATCCGGCGCACCGCGGTCTCTGCGCGGGGGCGGGCCTACTCGACCGGCTACGCCAGCGGCGAACGTTCGGGCCAGCAGAGTGCCGCGTGAGACCTAGCAGTTCCGCCCCAGGACGAATCTGATCGCGGTCGACGGGCGGACTCAACCAGACCGCAAATTGGGCATGCCCATGCTAGTGGCGCCTCCCTCGACGACGCCTAGCACGCAACCGAAACGTCTTTCGGTTTCATAACGTTCTCACAGAGAACCGATGGCTCTTATGCGCTCTGGGTAGGCTTTCATACGAAATCTGTCTCTCGCGCGTTGCAAATCCGTTACATCATGGAGAAGGCGTATCGGATTGTGCCCACCTCCTATCCCTTCACATGCCAGAATCTTTGATGGCGATGGGGGCGCGATGATTCCGCGATCGGCACCGACTGCTCGATGGAGCCTGACGACGCGCGTGACCGCGGCGTCGGTCGTCCTGCTCGGGCTCCTTCTGGTCGCCGACGTGGCGATCGACAAACAGTCCACCGGTGACTGGCGCACCGCCGAGGTGAGGCACACAGTCGACACCGGCGAGGCCGTCGCCGGCATGGTGGACGAGTTCGCCCGGAACCTCGAGGCGAGTCTGCTCACCCTCTCCTACGGGCTCGCCGACAAGCAGACCATCGACCAGGGCAGCGCCGGCCCGGCGCTCGCCGGGCTGTCCCGGGAGATCGATCTGCAGCCCGGGCTGTTCGTCCTCGCGACTGATCCGGCCGGCCGCATCGTGGCGTCAGCCAGCGGAGCGAACATCGGGCTCGACCTGTCCTCGCGGCCGTACATGCGGTCACTGATGGGTGGAGCCCCCGAGGTCTGGGGGCCGGCAGTCCCCGGCCTGCAGACCGGAGCGGTGACGCTGACGTACGGACGCGACGTACGCACCCTCGATGGCACCTTGCGGGGCTACCTCATCACGGCGTTCTACCCGACGAGCCTCGTCTCACGCTTCAGCCCGCGGATCCCGGAGGACGCCGGCGTGACGATCGTCGACGGCCAAGGCCTCACGCTCTTCAGCACCCAACAGCCTGACCTCGCAGAGCAACGCGATCTGTCCGCCCGGCCCGAGGTCCAGGCGGCGCTGCGCGGCGAGGTCGCTCGCATCAAGTCCGCGCCCGACCTTGTCGGCACGGAGCGGACGTATGGCGTAGTCGCGCCCGTGCCTGGCCCCGGCTGGGCCGTCGCCTTCACCCGCCCGCTCGCGCCGCTGGAAGCCACAGTGCGCGACCAGTTCCTTTTGCAGGCGGGCCTCATCGCGGCTGCCTCGATCGCCGTCGCGATCCTCCTCGCCCTCACGATCCGCCACGTGGTGGGGCCGCTGCGGAGCCTCGCGGACACCGCGGGTGCGGTCGCGCGCGGCGAGCGCGCGCCCAAGAGCTTCGTTCACGGCGGGCGCGAGGTGAGAGAACTCGGCCAGGCGATCGAGGCGATGGCGAGGGCCGTGGGAGACCGGGAGGAATCGTTGCGGCGCGACCTGTCTCGACGCCGCGTCCTCGCCGAAACGTCGGCCGCGTTTGCGGCAGCCGGCACGAACCTGCAGGAGGAACTGCAGACCGTCAGTCGACTGGTCTCGCGGTACGTGGGCGAGGGATGCAACGTCTTCCTGCTGTCGAAGGACCACGCATGGCTGGAGCCGGCGGTGATCTACCACCCCGCGCCGAAGGTTCAGGCGCTCGTCGCCGATTGGCTCCAGTCCGCACCTGTCCCCATCGGCGAGGAACTGGCGGGGCGCGCTGCCTCCACGGGCGTCCCCGTCGTCATGACCGATGTCATCGAGGAAGCAAAGTCGATCGTCAGCGCTGCCCGCCACGAGCATTTTGGCGCCATCGGCATGCGCGCTTACGTCGCCGTGCGGATCGCCGCACGCGACCGCACGATCGGCGTGCTCACCGCCTGGCGCACGACGCCGACCCCGTACACCGCGGACGAGGTCTCGCTGCTCGAGGAGATCGCCGTCCACGCCGGCGTCAACATCGAAAACGCCCAGTTGATCGAGGACGTGCGAGAGCACGCCGCGACGGCGGAGCGCGCGGTACACCTCCAGGAGGAGTTCACCACGCAGATCGCGCACGACCTCCTCAACCCGCTCGCCTCGATCAAGGCGGCCGCACAATTGACGCTGCGACAGGTCGCCCGCGGCTCATTGGACGTGGAACAACTGCAGACGGACATGCACGCGCTGGAACTCTCCGCCACGAAGGCGGCGAACGAAGTGGGGCGCGCGCTCGAACTTGCGCGGACGCATGCGCAACAGCAGCCCGAACTCAACCGCACGCCCATCGACCTCGTCGAACTCGTCGAGGAAGCGGTCGAAGGCGCGCGAAGGATGTCGACGCGCCATCACGTGGTCTGCGAGACCAGGTATACGTTCGTCACGGGTGAGTGGGACCGCGAGCGCCTGATGCAGGTGCTGGACAACCTGCTCAGCAACGCGATCAAGTACAGCCCAGCCGGCGGGACGGTCCACGTCGGGCTCGATACCGAGTCGCGAGACGCAAAAGACTGGGCCGTGATCGACGTCCGCGACGAGGGCATCGGGATCCCCGAGTTGGCGCTGCCGCACATCTTCGACCGCTTCTACCGCGCCGAGAACGCGACGCGATTCGCCGGCACGGGCGTCGGGCTGAGCAGCGTCCGTCAGGTCGTCGAGGCGCACGGCGGCACCATCGAGGTCAGCAGCGAGGAGGGGAAGGGCAGCGTGTTCACCGTACGCCTGCCCGCCGAGTCGCTCCGCGTGGTGGAAGAAGGGGCGACCGTGAAGGATCAGCCCACCGAGCCGGCTGCAGTGCTCAGCGACTAGCAGCCGCCTGATCTGGCTCGTCGGTCCGTCGGCGGTACCTCAGGTACACCTCGTCTGTCTCCCAGTTCGGCGCGGCCGACAACAGGTTGAACCGCGCGAGCCGCTCGCCGGCGTCACCCGCGGCGCCTGACACCACCGTCTTCGGCTCGGCGCCCCCGACCAGCACGGCACCCATCGTGAGGAAGAACTCATCGATGCATCCGAGTTCAAAGAACGCGCCGGTCACTTTCGACCCGCCTTCAACGAGCAACAGTCCGGCGCCCAACTCGTCTCGCATGTGCCGGAGCATCCCGCGGACCTCGTCGCCGCGCGGGAGAAGCGCGATCCGGCGGCCCGTCGCCTCGATCGACGCTCGCCGCGCAGGCGGCGCCGCGTCCGACAGGTAGACCACGGCCTCGAAATCGCGCGCCGTAAAGAACTCGCTGTCCAGCGGCAGGCTGCCCGACCGGCTGATCGTGGAAGCGACCGGCAACGCGGAGCGTCCCTCCGCCACCCGCCTCGCCTCGAGCCCCGCGTCGTCGAGGCGAGACGACGCGCCACTCACGCGCAGCGTCTCCGCGCCACTCAGGACGACGTCGGCGTGATATCGCAGCTCGCGCATCAGGCGCTGGTCCGCGGCCGATCCCAGCCCTCGCTCGGTCCGCCCGATCACCGTGCGCCCGTCGATGCTCGACACCATGTTCACGATGACGTACGGACGGTCGGTCCGTGCAGCGCCGAACTCAAGCCTCGTGTAGTCGGGGACCGACGCGACCGCGCGGCTCACGGTGCACATCTCGCGCTGTTGGCGGGATCGCTCACGTGCCACCTCGGGACGATGACCGCCTGCGGCCACCGACTGCTATCGGAGGCCTCGGCGGCGGTTGAACCTGCTGGAGTTGGGCTCCATCCGGCGCCGCCACCGAGGTTGAAATCAAGGTACGCGTCACCGGCTGGCAGCGGCGTCGCCATCCCCGCGGGGCGCATCGCGTTTTCAGTCCACATGAACCGACTGTGAGAACACCGTGCCTTGCGCGGGTTGCAGCCCGCGCATAGCGAAGGCCCGCACGAAGCCCTCGACGAATCGATGACCTCGTGCGGGCCGATGGCTGGGCTTTGAACATCCCCCGGACGTGAGGCTGAGGGCTAGCGCTGCTGCTGGCCCTGCTCCTGCTGCGGGCGCCGCTCTTCGTCCTGGTCGGGCTGGTTCGGCTGCATCGGCTGGTTCGGCTGGTTCGGCTGGTTCGGCTGCTTCGGCTGGTTTGGCTGGCTCGGCTGGTTGGTCATCGTTTCCTCCACGTCTTCGGATTTCGCCGGTGCTCCGGCTGGTCGGGAAAGAATGGCATGGCCCAGACGGGCAGAAGGCAACAATGCCCGGGCCCGGAGTTGCAGACTCCTCGCGATCCAAGAGTTCTCAAATGTCCTGCGGTGGCGCCTTGTGAATTGCCCGCGAAGGGCCAGCACGACGGGGAGGCGCCGGAAGCGGCGTTCGATACGGGTTTGCGATACGCGCGCATCCGACCTTGATGCGGACACCCCGCAGCGCGGCGCATTGTTAGCCCGGTCACGGACGAAAGCGCTGCGGACCGGGGGTCACGATGAGTTTCGCTATGGACGACCGCTACACCTGCCCGCGCTGCGGAGCCGAATTCCCCTCGCCCGACGAGCTGGGCGACCACGTGACGCACATCCACGAACTCTCGATGCCACGTCGTCGCGTGCTGGTCGCCGCGTAGGGCTCACCGGACGCAGGGTCTCTAGTCGGGCGGTCGCTCAGGCTGCGCTGGAGCGCCTTCTCCCACAGCCACTGGCCGGCGCACGCGCGGCAGCTTGACTTCAAAGGTCGTCCCGCGCCCGAGCACGCTGTGCGCCTCGATCTGCCCGCCGTGTTCCTCAATGATCCGCCGGGATAGATACAGGCCCAGGCCGAGCCCGGTCGTGGGGCTGTGCCTCACGCTTGGGGCGCGGCGGAAACGCTCGAAGATGATCGGCAGATCTTCGGGAGAGATACCGATCCCGCGGTCGGCCACGCGGAGAATCGCGTAACGCTCGTCCGCCGTGACGGTGAAGTCGATGTCCCCTCCGCCCGGGCTGTACTTGACGGCGTTGTCCAGGAGGTTTCCGACCACCTGGCGCACGCGACCGACGTCAAGCTCCACCACGACATGTACGCCCTCGCAGTGGACCGTGCGGCCGCCAGTCGCAGTATTGGCGATCACGTCCGACACCAGGGCGTGCAGGTCGACCTCAGCGACCTGTCCGACGAAGCCCAGCGAGCCGCCGCTCGCCGCGTCGAGCAGGTCGTCGACGATCCTCCGCATGCGGCGTGTCTCGCCCACG
>SCTU01000276.1 GCA_004297315.1 Dehalococcoidia bacterium
TCCTGAATGACTACCTCGAGGGCAAAGAGATCGAGGGCGAGCGTCTCGCCGCGGCGCTGGCGCTCGCCGTCGGCACCGGCGAGATCGTGCCGGTGATCGCCGTCGCGAACACCTCGGCGGTGGGTGTGCGACCGCTGCTCGACTACGCGGCGATGCTGCTGCCCTCGCCAATCGGCCGGGAGCACGCGATCGAGGGCGGCACGGCCATCAAGACAGACCCCACGGGGCCGCTCGTCGCGCACGTGTTCAAGACAACGGCCGACTCCTTCGTCGGCCGCGTGACCTACCTCAAGGTGATCTCCGGCACGTTGAAGCCGGACGCCAACCCGTACAACGTGCAGCACGCGACCACCGAACGCCTCGGCCAACTCTTTCTACCCCGCGGCAAGGAAGAGATCCCCGTGACGGAACTGGTCGCGGGGGACATCGGCGTCGCCGCAAAACTTGTCGTGACAACGACGGGAGACACGTTCGTTGCCAACGAGGCCGCGAAGGGCAAGCGCCTGCCGCCGATCCCGTTTCCCGAACCGACGTACCGCTCGGCGCTCCACCCGCGCACGAAGGCGGATGTCGACAAGCTGTCGCAGGGCCTAGCACGCATGGTCGAGCAGGACCCGACGATCCACGTGAGCCGCGACCCCGCGACAGGCGAGACGATCGTCACCACGCTCGGCGAGACGCAGGTCTCCGTCGCCGCGGCACGACTCGAGAAGAACTACGGCGTCGCGGTGGACGTGACGCCGCCGCGCGTCCCGTACCACGAGACGGTGACAGCGCCCACGACGTCCGAGTACCGCCACCGAAGGCAGACCGGCGGCCACGGCCAGTACGGCCACGTGGTGATCGAGATCCACCCCGCCGCGCGCGGTGAAGGCTTCACGTTCAAGGAGCAGGTCGTCGGCGGCACGGTGCCCAGGCAGTTCATCGCGGCCGTGGAGAAGGGGATCGCGGAGACGCTGCCCGCCGGCCCGCTGACGCAGTCGCCCGTCGTCGACCTCACTGTGACGCTGCTCGACGGCTCGTCGCATGCGGTGGACTCGTCCGAAATGGCGTTCAAACTCGCGGCGTCGATGGCGCTCAAGCAGGGCATCCTGCAGGCGCACCCGATCCTGCTCGAACCGATCATGCGACTCACGATCCACGTGCCCTCCGAACGCGTCGGCGACGTGATGAGCGACCTCAACGGGCGCCGTGGCCATGCGCACGGCGTCGAGGCGGACGGCGAGTTCAGCGTGATCGAGGCCGAGGCACCGCTCGCCGAGGTGCAGCGCTACGCCACCGACCTGCGCGCGCTGGGCCACGGCCGGGGCCACTTCACGATGCAGCCCGACCACTACGCGGAGGTCCCGCCCGACGTGCAGGCACGCATCGTCAAGGACCTCGCTACCGCCGAGGCCTAGGCGGTACTCCGACTAAGGTTCCGCTTCCCCTCCTTCGGCGTCAGACACCGCGTGCCCTGAGACCCCTGCGGCGTGCGCCGCTTCCGCAGGCACCGCGGTGCACGCCCGACTCGGCCGTCCCGAACAAACTCGCCTATTCGTCGCGATATCGTTTGGTAATCACCACCAGTTAGCAGATCGAGTTCACTTATCTGCCCGGCGCGGCTGACGGGCAGCTGACGAAATTCCGCGACATTTGGCCAGAGGTTGGTCAGAGGCAGGCGGTAACTTCCCGCCCATCAACTCATGGTTACTGGCCGTCGGCACTTCGTCCGACCGGCCGCCGCTACCACGGGAAGCGCAGCGCGCCAGGAGAAGCAGCCGACACGACGGGCGTCACGTCGGGAATCGTGTCCCGACGGGGCCTGATCTGGATCGGCCTCCCAGCCGCTACCGATACAACGCCAGGGGTGAAACGATGAGGCGCTTCTGTATTCGAGTTTCGACCGCTACCCGCGTCATATGTACCGTCATGGCGAGCCGGGTCTGCGACGCGTTCGAGACGGTGGCCGAGACGGTATGCACGGCCACCGAGACGGTGACGCGTACCGTCTGTGACCAGACGCAGACGGTCACGCGCACGATCTGTGACGCCACTCAGACCGTCACACGCACGATCTGCGACGCGACGTCATGGATCCCGATCATCGGCGACCTGATCTGCACCCTGAGTCACGTCGTTTCCGACGTGATCTGCATCGCGAGCCACGTGGTCTCCGAGGTCATCTGCATCGTCAGTCACGTGGTGAGCACCGTCATCTGCATCGCCACGCGCATCGTCGTCACCGTCACTTGCATCGCCTGGCGAATCGTTGCCCTCGTGGTCTGCGTAATCGTCGGGATCGTCTCGCGGCTGGTGTGCCTGTTCACCCGCTGCGGATTGTTGTTCTGGCGGACCACGAACGAGGTATCCGTGGCTCGGAGCGAATGCATCTACGGCTGGACGGCCGGATACCACATCGAGGAAGACGACCGGAACTGCGCCGTGCATGTGACGATGCGCATTCGGCT
>SCTU01000277.1 GCA_004297315.1 Dehalococcoidia bacterium
CGCGGTCGTGCCGCTGGCCTTCCTGGAGCGGCGCGTGTCGCTTCCAGCCGTGGGGCGTAACTGGACGCTCGTCTTCATCGGCAACCTGGCGGGGGCACTCGCCTATGCGGTGCTGTTCTACGCGACGCTGCACACGGGGACGCCGATGTCGGACAGGCTGATCGCGACGGCCGAGGCGAAGACGGTCGCCTATCAGGCCGCCGGCATGCACGGGATGATCGAAGTCTTCGCGAAGGCTGTCCTCTGTAACTGGATGGTGACGATGGGCGTCGTGATGGCGTTTACGTCGACGTCTACGGTCGGCAAGATCGTGGCGATGTGGCTTCCGATCCTGACGTTCTTTGCCCAGGGGTTCGAGCACTCGGTGGTCAACATGTTCGTCATTCCGGCCGGCATGCTGCTCGGCGCGGACGTCTCTATCAGCCAGTGGTGGCTCTGGAACCAGATCCCGGTGACGCTGGGGAACGTCGCTGGCGGCTTCCTCTTCACCGGCCTCGCGCTCTATGTCACGCATCGAAAGCGCGCTGCCGTGCAGGTGTCGGCCCGTGAGCCCATGACCGCGGGCGTCATCCAGGAGGTGGCCGCCGCATCGTAGGACCGCAGGCGGGCCTCGTAGTTGAGAGTTGAGAGAGGGGGATCGCTGCGATCCCCCTCTCTGGTCATCCGGACGGACGCTGGCTCCCGGCTACGGCATCGTGGTCCGAATGCGAATGCTCGCTAGGCCGTCCACCCGTACAACCGCTCGCCAATGGTCAGCACGATCAGCCAGAAGGCGATCGCGGCGGGCATTGCGGCGAGCACCATCATCGAGCGCCGGCGAGCCAGCATCAGCGTTGGGACTAGGCCCAACGTCCAGCCGGCATAGAGGAATGCGACGCCCGCCGGCGGTGCGACGAGGAATGACCCGAGGTATGGAAACACACCCGATACGAGGTAGAGGACGAGTCCAGCACCGACAAGGAACGTGCGCATCGAGGTCTGAGATTAGCAGGGCTGCGGGACACGAGCCTGGGGCTGCGTCGTCGAGGGTCCTCGTCCCAGTTCAGACGTCCAAGGGGCAGGCCGCACAACGCTTCGCCAGGGCGAGGAGACGCGCTCCGTCGAAGACCTGAGCAAGCCCCTGCTCAAGGCGGTCGGAGTCAAGGATGTCGAAGACGATCGTCAGGTGGTCGTCGTGATCTTCGGAATGGAATCGCAGCCGGCCGCCCCCGATTTGGTAACGGGCGAGCGCCTCGATTACGCGAAGACGGTGTTCGGCGTGCAGGTCGCTCATCTGAAAGCCCCCTCCCCGGCCGCGGGGGGCTTGAAACCTACGCGCCCTCGCCCCTCACCGTCAGTCCACAGAATCGATGGCTGGGATCGAAAACCTACGAGAACATGCAAAAAAGTTAACAATTGCGGGCCGAACGGAGTCACCCGTATCCCGATTCTCAACCAGGCTGAGACCGCGCTCACACGCTCGATCGGCTGCCAGGGCTCCCACTCAGTGGGGTGAGGATCGGATGGCAAGGTAACCGCAGGACCTCGTCTCGGAGCCTAGCCCGCGAGGCGTATCGTCTCGGAGGTGCGGGGCGTTCCGCTCCCGGCGGGGGGATTAATGGCCGAGGAGCCGCAAGCGCCAAGTGGCAAGACGGTGCAGACATGGCCTCGCAGGGCTGTGTTGGAGCGGCTCGGCGCTTACCTCCTACCGTCACTCATCGCGGCCCTCGCAGCGGGGTTCTTCATCGCGGGTGTCGGCGGGCGGCTCGCGATGTTCCTGCTCCGGGTTACCTCTGGCGGCGATGTGGTGGGGATCAAGAGCGACGACGGCTTCATCATCGGCCGGTTCACCTCATCGACGATTCCTCTCGTGCTCGGGCTGGCCGTTGGTTCAGCGGTCGTACTCGGGCCGCTCTTCGCACTGGTTCGCCTCTGGCTCCCAGCGGCATGGCGCGTACCCATCATGACGCTTTACTGCGGCCTGGTCGGAGGTGCGTTGCTCGTCCACCGGGAAGGCGTCGACTTCACCGTCCTCTCACCGCCTGCGCTCGCCGTCGGGCTTTTCGTCGCGATTCCCGCGGCGTTTGGCGCGGCCCTCGAGCCACTTCGCAACATGGCCGAACGCCGGACCAGCCGCCCCCCAAGGCGGCTCTTCGTCGTCGTGCCCGTACTGGCGTCCGCGGTGGCAATCGCTGGGCCGCCGGGACTGGGGCTCGTCGTCCTCGCGTGGGGCACAGTCTTGCTGGGGCAGGGTGGGCGAGTCGGTGAAGCGCTGCGGTCCAGGCAGGCCATGTTGGTCGGATCGCTTCTATTGATCGCTTCCGGGGCGCTCGCAGCGGTCGACCTTGCGCGGGACGTGCGGGGGCTTCTTCTCTAGTCGAGTCCACGACCCCGGAGCGCACCCGCGGACTGCCTGCTCATGGAGCCACGTGCTCCGCCATCGTTGCGCGACGCGATTTTACGTTGCCCGCTAACGTAGGGGTGCGCTCCTGAAAATCCTCAACGAGCGCTTGGGGCGGGGGCGGGACAGACATCAATTGCGTCCTGCCCGGTATATCGGCCGACGATCGTGAGAAGAGCGAGGTGCCGTGTGCTGAGCGTCCAAGAAGTCCACGATCTTGCTCTTCGTGCGGCGGAACGAGAGCGGGACAATCCGGATGCCTACCCGGTTGTCACTCTCCGCGAACTCTTCGGATCAGGCCTGATTTCCGGCCCCTTTTCGGTGAGGGATGGCGGTAGCGGGTGGACGTGCGCCGATGCGGCGAAGGCCACTGCGGTACTCGCCTCGCGCTCACCGTCGGCAGCGCTGATCGCGGCAATGCCGCTTGGGCTGGCGGGAATCGTCGCAGGCACCGGCCCGGTCGTACCGGCGTCCAGCCGGACCGCCTGGGAGGAACAGGCCGCCGCAATCGCGGCGGACTTTCGTGCCGGCAAGCATTACGCCGCCTGCAACTCTGAGGCTGGAGCGGGCGGGTCGCTCGCGGCCACGAAGACGGTTGCTTCGAAGACACCGTCCGGCTGGCGTCTGACCGGCCCGAAGATCCTCGCCTCCGGTGGGACGCATGCCGACGTCTTCTTCTCGACGGCCAGAGTCAGTCAGGATGACATGCCCGGCGCCGGCGTCGTGGAGTTCTTCTTCGTCCCGACGGACGCGCCCGGGGTCACCGTCGCCCGCGACTGGGATGGCTTCGGCATGCGGAGCACGGAAAGCCAGAGCGTGCACTACGCCGACGCCCCGGCGACGGGGATCTGGGGCTTCCCGGACTTCATCGCGACCGCCCAGCCGCTCTCGTATTTCTTCTGCCTCTTCGCAGCCATACCGCTCGGTTGCGCGACCGGGCTGCTCGAACTGATGAGCACGCCGGTCCCCGCGTCGCCGGCACTGCGCCTCCGGCTTGCTGACGCACGCATGAAGCAGGAGGCGCTCAGCGCCTATCTGAGCGAAACGGCGGCAGCCTGGCGTCCTGCCGCGGGCCCCGAGTACGCGGCACGCGTGCTCCGCATGAAGACGTACGTCACGTCCGAGGCGACCAAGCTTTGCGCCGAGTTATTCGCGCTCAGCGGCGGACGCCACTACCGACGCGACGGAGTTGCCGCCCGCTTCTTGGCAGACTCCTTCGCAGGGACGGCCCTCCGGCCGCCACTCGCGTTGGCTCTCGACGCCCTCGTCGAGCAATTCGAGGACTAACCCTCGCGCGGCCACAACATCGCCGCGGCGGCGGATCGATTTCGCCCGCCGCCTAACCGTTCTCGCGCAGCCAATCGAGGAGGGTCGATACCTTCGCGGTCGCGACGCCGATCGAGGTGTCGGCTGCTCCGTAGTACATGTGCAGTTCGCCGGTGCTTTCGTCCGTGACAGTCCCGCACGAGAACACCACGTTCGGGACGTCGCCCATTGATTCGTAGCCGGCCGACGGGCCGAACATCCAGTCGTGTGAGCGACGGATCACGATGCGGGGGTCGTCTCGGTCGAGCAGGGCAAGCCCCATCCGGTACAGCGAACCGGACGCGGTGTGCCGGACGCCGTGATAGATCAGCAGCCAGCCCTCGGGGGTCTCGATCGGCGGCGGCGAAAGCCCGATCTTGCCGGCGTCCCAGAAGGAGCCTTCTCGGGCCTCCATCAGCATCATGTGGTCGCCCCAGTGCTTGAGGTCGGGCGAGAACGAAAGCCAGATGTTGGCCTTCGACAGTCCGGTGGTGGCGACGGGCCGGTGGATCAGCGCCCAGCGACCGCCAATGCGCGAGGGGAAGAGCGCCGCATCCTTGTCCTCGGGTGGCGTGATCGGCCCGCGCCGTTCGAACGTCCTGAAGTCTTCCGTCAGGGCGAGGGCGACCAGCGGCCCGTTGCGTGAGAACGACGTGTAGGTGATCGCATAGCGCTGGAGTTCCTCAAGCCAGACGATCCGCGGGTCTTCGATACCCCACAGTTCTTCGGGATACTCTTGAGGGAGAGGTATCAGCGCTGGGGAGTCGTCGATTCGCCAACCTGAGATGCCGTCGGCGCTTCGCGCGACGGTGAAGTGGGAGGCGCCGCGGCGGTCTTCGACGCGCACGAGTAGGAGCGTCTCGCCGCTGGCGAGGCGAGTCGCACCTGGGTTGAACACGCTGTTCGCCGGGTATGGCCAATGGCCCGGCGCGAGGATCGGATTCCCTGCGTGGCGCTTGAACAACTCGGCGAATCCGGTGCGGTCGACGAAGATGTCAGACGATGAGGAAATGCCAGGCATGTTCTGCCTTTCGACTGACTGACGAGCCATCTGGCCTTCCACTGTATCCATGACCGCTCCGCGGGTCACCGGCCGCCCTGGATTGTGCTAAGAGAGAAGGGGAGGCGCTGTGATCCGTCAACTCCAACGTTTACTCCGACCGATCCCTGCACTTGGTCAGGGCACACTTGCGCTGGCAATCTATGCCCACCCCAACGGCGGTG
This sequence comes from Dehalococcoidia bacterium, assembly GCA_004297315.1. Taxonomy (GTDB): domain Bacteria; phylum Chloroflexota; class Dehalococcoidia; order UBA2979; family UBA2979; genus SURF-43. The sequence goes on from SCTU01000277.1 coordinate 4,910, forward strand.
AGTTCGACCTGACGGAGGCGGCCGAGTCGGGTTACGAGGGCGTGGCCTGCGTCGATGACGCCGCACGTGGCGCGCTGCTCTATACGGAAATTTGGAACGCGTACGGTTTTCCGTGGGCACGCGAGGCCGCCGAGGGCCTGTTGCGGTTCACATGCGCAATGCAAATGCCGGACGGCGCATTTGCCAACTTCGCGGCTGGCTGGGACGGCCGGCTGCAGCTGGACACTCCGACGTCGAGGCCCGGCGGCGGGCCCTGGCAGGCGCGCGCGATGCACGCCCTTGCGCGCGCAGCCACGGTGTTCGGCTCCGGACTGTATGTCGATGCGTTTGAGGCGGGCATCCCCGCGCTCAGCGAACCGACGCCTCATCTCGACATCAGCGCGGTGAGGGCCCTCGCGATGCTCGAATACTCACGGGCCACCAATACCCGACTCGCGGGAGAGCGTGCGGTCGCCTGGTCAGAGGCCATCTTCGACGCCCGGATCGGAGACGTCCTTCCGGACCAAGCCGGCCGCGAGGACGTCCACCTCTGGGGCCACCTGCAGGAGGCCGCGCTCGCGCGCGTCGGCGCGACGTTCGGGCGCGACCATCTGGTACAGGCCGCCGCCCGCAGCGCGGACGCCCTCCTGGCGCCGGCTGTCGAGAGCGCCTTCGCCGGGCCTCGATCGCTCGCGTTCGATGTGAGCAGCACCATCGCCAACCTCGACGCGGTCGCTCGCGCGACTGAAGACACGCGCTACACCGAACTGGCGACGTCTGCGCGGGCGTGGTTTGACGGACGCAACGCCGCCGGTCAGCCCGTGTACGACCGTCAGCGAGGCCTCGTCCGAGACGGCATCGACGGGTCGCGCGTCAGCGAGAACTCGGGTGCCGAATCGAACATCGAGGGCGGCCTCGCACTTATCAACACTCTTCCGTGGGACGCGATCGAGGGAGACCTGACGGCTTCGCGCTAGTTCGCGTCATGGCGAGTGAGTGCAACGGTTCTGAGATGCGTAGTGGCCTACGCTTATTGGAAGGCGACCTCCTACACGAGAGGGTCTGACCCTACCCGGAGGTGCCCTATCAACCTGCAGTTGCCCCCTCATCGGCTCCCGCTGACGTTGCCCCCCGGTCCCCGGAGGGTCAGTGATTTCCTGCGATTCGATGCACAGGGGTTGGCTCAGTTAAGCGTCGCACTCGTCTCGACGCACACGCCGAGGCAGTGCGGGATCGCCACATTCACGTCCGACCTCGCTGAAGCGATTCGACGGGCCGACCCAGATATCCGGACGACGTGGGCCGCGGTGGATGAGGCGCAATCGACTCATTCGTATGGCCCCGAGGTCCACTGGCGCATCCGGCAGGGCTGTCCTGACAGCTACGCGGAGGCAGCCGTCGCGCTGAACAACTCTGACGTCGATGTCGTCTCTCTCCAGCACGAGTTCGGCCTCTATGGGATCTGGGGCGAGACGTTTGACGACCACCTCGAGACGTTCCTCGATGTGTTGGAGAAGCCCCTGGTCGTCACGCTGCACACGGTCCTTCCGAACCCGTCGCCGTCGGTCCGGGACGCCGTACAACGCATCGGTCGTCGAAGCGACGCAATCATGGCGATGGCCGGGCGGGCGCGGGCGATCCTCGAGCAGGAGTACGGCCTCGACCCAGCCAAGGTCCACGTCATCCCCCACGGTGTCCCGCCGATGGGTTCACTCGATCGCGAGGCGGCGAAGGCAGAACTCGGCCTCAGCGGCCGCCGGGTCATCTCCACGTTCGGTTTCGTCGACCCGCGCAAGGGGCTTGAGTACATGATCGAGGCGATGGCGGACGTGGTCCGCCGTCACCCGGACACGCTCTACATGCTCCTCGGCCGTACGCACCCGGACCTCGCGCGGTATGAAGGGGAGAAGTACCGCGGTGGGCTCGTCGACCTGGTTGCTTCTCGCGGGCTCGAGGGCCATGTCGTGTTCATCGACCGGTACCTGAGCCAGGAACAGATTCTGAACTACCTGGTCGCGAGCGACATCTACGTCACGCCGTACCTGGACCCGAACCAGATCACCAGCGGGACGCTTTCATATGCGCTCGGTGCCGGCAAAGCGATCGTGTCGACCCGCTACGCGCACGCCGTCGAAGCATTGGCCGACCGGCGCGGTCTGCTCGTGGACTTCCGAAGCGCCGAGGCCCTCGCCCGCGCTGTCACGGACATCCTTGACAGCGAGGAACTGCGTGCCGAGTTGGAGCGCAATGCGACGCAGTATGGCGCCCAGATGGCATGGCCCAGCATCGGGCGCCGCGTTGCGCAGCTCTATCGCTCCGTGACCGCTGCTGCTGCCCGGACGGGCGCCGAGCAGCCGTTGCTGGCGAGCTAGCGTCAAGCGCGCGGTCATTCCAGCAGCGGCTCTGTGCCCGAAACGGTAGGCGCAGCGACGAGCCGCGCCGGCAGCGTGCGGTCATCTCGGCGAAGACGACCGCAACGCTGATACGCGGAGCCGTCTCGGGCGCCGGTTTCCTTAGTCCCCCGCCTTCGCGGCGTGTCTGATTCTTCCCACACGCACCGGCGCCAGCTGTTCGACCGCCAGACCCGATTTCGGCGCGATCGTGAAGCGCCGCGGCGGTTCTGTCTGCTCGCCGAACCGTGCCAGCACCTGGCCGGGCATCGGCGCGCCGTCGAGGACGCGACGCGCGATCAGCCAGAACAGCAGCGCGTCCGGCAGAGCGGCGAAGATGTCGAGCAGGCGGCTCGTCGAACCGAGGAGGAGACCGAGCGACCACTTCGCGAGGTTGACCGCCATCTGCACTAGGAACAGCGTGGCCTCTCCGATGAGCGCCGGCAGCAAGACCAGCGCGCAGACGATGCCCCCGAAACCACGGTGCGCAAGCGCGGCCCCAAGCACGAGCGCGATTTCTGCGGTGATCAGCACCGGGACGGGAAGGAAGGCGCGGAGGTCGTGCAGCATTCGCGGGGCCAGCGGCGTCAATCCGTCGACGCCCTCCAGGCCCAGGGCGGAGTTCGTCTGATTGATCCCCTGTACCCAAACGTCCACGCCGCGTAGCACCGCGAACAGCGACACGGCGGCCACGCCGAGCACGAAGGTTGTCCGCCCCAGCGCCGTCTCGCGGTCCGCCCAGCCGTAGGCTGTGGCGGCAAGGATCGCGAGACCGATGATCCACGGCAGCGCGATGGCGGTGCCTTCCCACGCCGCGAGCCCGAGCAGGGACGCGCTTGCGAGCACCAGCAGCATCGTGGCGCCGATGCAGATCGTGAACACGAGCGTGGCCGCGAGCAGGTCCATGGCCAGCGCGTTCTGGTCGCGCGTGTCGTCCACGTTGCGCACGACCGCCGGGCCCGACCGCATGTCGGCGCGGCCGACAACGATGAAATGGCGGCCGGACGTCGGGCGGCGTTCACCTTCATAGCGCACGACCGCCTCGAAGCCGCCTCTGCGGGAGGAGCGGAGGGAGAGCCTGGCCGACTGCAACGGGGCGGCGAGCATCTCGAACAGCGTGTCGAAGTGCCGCTGGAGGTACTGGAGCACGTCCTGCGCGGTCCTGAGCGGCCAGAGGAACACGACGCCGAGCAATGAGGCGACCACCGTCATGAACGTGAGCAGCAGCAGCAGCAGTGTGGCCCCGGCTGAGTACGCGACGGCCTGATAAAAGAACTCATTCATCGCGACACCACGCCTTTCCGCAGGGTCTGGCCCGATTCGCTCCGGACAATCTCGAGGGCGGCCGCCCCAATCGCGGCCGTGGGCTCGTCGTCGAAGATGACGGTCACCGACTTCGGTGAGCCCTCGGCCAGGAGCGCGCGGGCGTCCCGTTCGGCCGAGATGTAGTTGGAGCGCCCGTCGTCCGGCCGGAAGGGCGCGACGAGGACATGGATGCCTTCGAGGAGTCCAGGGGGCAACGAGGCCAGGTCGGCGATGCCAGGGCAGGGGGACGGTTCGAGGTCGCCCGAGACGACGATCAACCGGACACCGGCCTGGCCGCGACGCGCCGTGGCCGCCGCCCGGGTGATCGCCTGCCGGACGGGCGAGCACGTGGCCATTGCGGGCGAGGCCCCGTCGATCAGGTGCTTCTGCTGGGCCGTCTGCTCATGCAGGCCGGGGACCAGCGCGCATTCCTGGTTGTAGCGCGTGGCGGCCGCAGCCCAGCCCTGGTCGCTGAGGCGCCACTCCTTGAGGACGGCCCGGGCGCGGGCGACGTCCTCACCCTGGAGGAGCCGTCGTGCGCTGTTCTTCCAGCGGATCTGCGCCGTGCTGTCGAGTCCCTTGCCCTGCCCGGTCTCCTCGGCACCGCCACCGGGGAAGACGACGCCGAACTCGTCGATGGTCTTCTGGGTCAGGCGTCGCAATTCTTCCAGGGAGGCCGAGCCGCCGCTGACGGAGACCTCCGCGGGCACCGCGGGAGGCGTCCCGGGCCAGCGGGCGACAATGTCACGCGCGGGCACCGTCTCGTTGAGCCAGGGCTGGTTCTCGTTCGGCCAGAAGGCGACGAAGGTGTCCCCAAACGACAGGATGTCCGTGAGGATGCGCATCATCCCCCGGGTCCGCGGGTCGAGTGCACGCGCAGACACGCTGTCGTCTGCGACCACGACGAGCCGCGCCGGCGCCCGCTCGCTGAAGAGGCTGAGGTCGCACGCGGGCTCGACTGCGGTGGCGGCCGGGGTGAGTTCTGCGAGCAGATGTTCGAGGTCGACCCGGAGCGTGGTGGCCTCCGACGGAGCCTGGTGGACGGCCGCCGGCCTTCCATTTGCCGTCTGGCTGCCGCAGGCCGTCGCGACCAGTGCCACCATCAGCAGGGGAACGGACAACTTCTTGGTGAACATCTCCAACCTCCAGCTTGTGAGCCGGAGACTAGGCACCGCTTTCTATGAGCCTGCTTAGAGACCCCGCGCGATTATTAGAGAACGATGCTGGTAGACCTCGAAGCGGCCGTCCGTAAGCGGATCGTCAGACTTCGTCGGTCCGGAAGTTGTCCACGGCGCGACTGAGTGCGACGAACTCATACCCCACGCCGCGGTGGGTCCGAATCCGGCTCGGCCGGCTCGGGCCGCCGTCGATCTTCTTCCTGAGGTAACTGATGTAGACGTGCAGGTTCGCGATGTCCGCCTCGTAGGCGGCCCCCCACACCCGCTTGAGCAGGTCCTCGTACGTCAGGACCTCTCCCGCACCGGAGACGAGCTCGACCAACAGCCGTCGTTCGGTGCGGCTGAGCGTCCGGCTGCCGGCCGCGGTCACGACGACGGAGCGTTTGAAGTCCACCTCGAGGTCGCCGTCCGCGTAGCGGTCGAGCGCGGCGCGCGGAGGCTGCATCCGTCTCGTCACGGCGCGGATGCGCGCGAGCAACTCCGCGGGACGGATCGGCTTGACGATGTAGTCGTCCGCCCCGTCCATCAGTCCCTCGACGATCGCGGAGGGCTGGCCCATCGCCGTCACCATGATCACGGGCGCGTCGGTCACCTCGCGTAAGTGGTGCAGCAACTCGATCCCGGTCAGGTCCGGAAGCCCCACGTCCAGCGTGATCAGGTCGTAGTCGGACTCCATCACGGCGTCGAGGGCGGCCCGTGCGGTGCCCACCACCTGCACGTGGCGGCTGACGCTCCCGATGGTGGCCCGCATCAAGGTACCGCTCCGCTCGTCGTCCTCTACGACCAGCACGGAGCCGATCTCCCAGCCCGCCGCGCCGTCCGGTGCCTGCCTCATTGGCTGCATTCTCGGTGGACGGCAGCGGACAGGCGAGAGAAGCCCACGTTCAAATGCGCCATCCCTCCGCGAGGTCAGCGTCCACGCCTTACGCCGCCCGCGCGGCCGCTTCCAGTCTCGGTGGCGACCTGTTTCAACCAGGTCCTGAGCCGGCGCGGACTGATCGGCTTCGTCAGGTGGTCGTCCGCGCCCATGTCCCGGGCGACGCCGTTGTCGTCTTCGATGCTGATCACGAGGACGGGGATGCCGGAGAGCCGCGGCTGGCCCTTCACCATGTTCAGGACGTGTTCCCCGCGTCCTCCCGGTAGTTGCAGGTCCAGGACGATCGCGCGCGGCGGGTCGCGCTCGATCGCCGCCAGCGCCTTCTCGGCCGAACTGACGATCTGGCAATCGAGACCGATCTGTCCCGCAAGCGCCACGACGAGTTCGGCGCTCCCGCGTTCGTCCTCGACGACCAGGAGGCGCTTGCCGTCCAGCCGGCCGTGGACGACGTGCCGAAGCCGCACTCGGAACGTCGTGCCGACGCCCTCCTCGCTTTCAAAGGTGATCTCGCCGCCGTGGAGGTCGACCAGGCGTTTCGTGAGCGCGAGGCCGAGGCCCGTCCCGGCCCGCTGAGTCTCCAGGCGTTCAAAGGCGCTGAAGATCTTCCACTGCTCGCCCGAGGGAATCCCGATGCCCGTGTCTCGCACTTCGACGATCAGGTCGCGCTCTTCGTTTCGCACGGTCAGCGCCACCTCGCCGGGGGAAGGCGTGAATTTCACACCGTTGTCCACGAGGTTGTAGAGGATCTGGCGGACGCGCCCGATGTCCAGGCTCACGATCGTCGCGGACGCGTGCGAGGTGAGGAAGTTCACGCGCGCCTGTTCGGCGGCGACCGCCCCGCCCTCGATCACCGGCTGGAGGAGGTCCGCGAGCTGCGTGGTCTCGATCCGCAGGTCGATGCGGTCGGCCTCCGCCCGGGCCAGGTCGAGCAGGTCGTTCACCAGCGCGAGGAGATGCTCACCCGCCTCGCGGATATTGGTTACGTAGCGCTGCTGGGTGCCGTCCTCTGCGCCGAGGTGTTCTGCCAGCAAGTCGGAGAAGCCGAGGATCACGTTCAAGGGCGTGCGGAGTTCGTGGCTCATGTTCGCGAGGAAGCGTGACTTCGCCTCGTTCGCGCGCTCGGCCTCGATGCGCGCCTGCTGTGCGCGTTCGTTCGCCGCCTCAATCTCGCCCCTCAGGCGGTCGCGCTCCTCCGCCTGGCGGAGGGCCTCCTCAACATGCCGCAGTGTGGAGATGTCTCGGACGGCCGCGATCGTGAAGTTTCCGCCCCCCACCCTGAACGGGCTCAGGCTGACGTCGACGGGGACGGTGGTCCCGTCCCGGCGGCGCCCTTGCAGGTTCAGCGTGGTGTGCATCCCGCGCCGCCGCGGGGCGCCCTGGAAGCGCTCGCGGCTCTCGGCATGCGACGTCCTCTGCGCCTCGGGGACGAGGGTGTCGACGTACTCGCCCACGAGCTCGCCCGCCCCGTAGGCGAAGAGGTCTTCAGCCGGGGCATTCGCGAAGACAATCCGGCCGTGATGGTCGACGATCAGCACCCCGTCGGGGACTGCCTCAACGATCAGGCGATACGTTGACTCCGTCCACTGAATGGATTGGGTCATCTGCCGGCCTCGCTCGCTGCCGCCCTTTCCGGGGCACACGTTCCATAGCGGACGGCTTCGTCCCACGCCGCGCCGATCCAGGGCGTGCTCGCCGATGCGTAGCAGCCCATATATCAACATCTGCAGATTCCCCATTGGGGCGATCGACCCGGTTTGCGCATCGCTGATGAAATATCAGCAGGACGTATGGCCAACATTTGGGTCGGGGGAGTCACGGCCTGGTCGCCAGCAAAGTGACGCTCCGCAGGTCAACGTATGCAGGTAAGGATGTGCGCCTGGATCTTGCCGTCGATGCTGGTCAAGCCGAAGCGCTCGGCAACGGCGGCGGTGGCGCGCTCGATGGCGGGCTGCAGCAGCGCGGGGTCGCGTCGCTCGATCTCAGCGCTCAGCGGTGTCCCCCGGCAGAACCCGATCGCGGGATGCGCAGGCGAGGCGGCCCGGCTCCGACGCGCCACCGTCGCCGCACTCGCAAGCTCGAATCCCGCGCTTGACGGAAGCTACCAACGTCCTCGCCCCGCCGGGACTTTCGGCAGGTCTGTGCTCGACGATCGCCTGTGACACTGATGTCAGTCGATCGGCGACACAGGGGAGGCGCCAGCATGTCTCAACGCGCGAATTCGGGAGCCCGGGAACGTCCGCGGAAGCACATGCGTCCGCACGCGCCCGGTGCGCTCACGATGTTCGCCCTCGTGCTCACAGCCGCCGGGCTCGCGCTGTCCGCATGCTCGTCGCCCGAACCCGCTTCAACGGAGCAGGCGTCGACAGAGGGTGCGGCGACGCCAGCGACGACCGCGGAGGCCCCCAAGGCCGCCTCGACGCCTAAGGCCGAGGCAACGCCTGAGTTGTCGAAACTGCTCGTGGAGCCGGCCACCGGCAACGTTGGCAACTCATTCACCGTCACCACGAAGGGGGTGCTCCCGGGCGCGACCGTGGAGTTCAAGTGGCGCGGCGTTGAGGGCTCGTACGTCACCGAGGTGATTCCTGACAATGTGCAGTACATCGAGCGTAAGTATGCGCCCCGCCTGATCTCGCTCGGCAAGACGGTCGCGGACGCGCAAGGGGTGGCGACGCTCTCGACGAAGGTCCCCGAGGACCACGGCGACATCCACGACATTTTCGCCGTGGTGGACGGGACGAACGTGGCCCGAGGTGGCTACAGCATCAAGCGCACGATCACGATCTCCGAGAGTGAAGGTCCCATCGGGGCGCCGATCAAGATCAAAATCACCGGGATGTCCTCGAGCTACTACCAGAGCACAATGGCTGTGCGCTGGGACAACATGTACACCGGGTTCGTCTCCACCGTGACAACACGAGGCACCGCGGAGTTCACCATCCGCGCAGCGGGACCTGTGGGCGATCACACCATTCAGGTGTACCCGGCCAGTCACGGTGTCCCGTACCTGAACTCGCACCAGGGACCGAACGTGGCCATATTTGGGCACCTGCCCGACAAGTTTGTCTACCGCGTGACGGGCGACAACGGCGCCCCGGCCGGGGCGGTTGAGTGGCCGGACGCAGCCCGCATTACGGCGCTCAAGGCGGACAGCCCCCGGACCGGCGCATCGGCCTTCAAGCCGGCGGGCGGTGTCTCCGCTTCAGTCGAGCCCTCGTCCGGTCGGATTCTGGAGAAGGTCAGCCTGAAAGTAAAGGGTTTGCCCGCGGACGTGCCGGTGGAGCTGGTGTGGGTGACCGCACGCGGCAACCGAGCGAGCACGAGCGGCTGGAGCCTGGAGCTGGTGCCCCTCGGCGCAGCGAAAACGGGATCGGACGGCTCCGTCGATGCGCGCTTCGACGTCCCCGACGACCTCGGGGGCTGGCACACAGTTCGTGTACTCGCAAAGGGCGCGGTGGTCGCGGAGGCACCGTACTACCTGGAGCGGAGCCTCGTCGGGGTGACACCGCAGCGCGTCTCCGCCGGTGACGTCGTCACCATCCAACTGAAGGGCATTGGGTGGACCGAACTCGACAACGGCATCGCCGTGACCTACGACAATGGCTTTGTGGGCTATGCCTGCGGGTTCAACAGCAACGGCGACATCACGCTCTACATCACTGCCACCGGAGGACCCGGTACCCACATCATCGATATCTACCCGATGATCTACGAGGGCCACCCGAACGCGCAGGTGTTCGACTTCGCGGTGCCGCAATTGACGGCGCTACGAGACAATCCGAGTCTCGACATCGGATACCGGCTGCCGGTCTTCCGCACCGCCTTCAAGATCGTCGAGCCCGCCGTCGCTCAACGCTGAGGTGCGCCGACAAGGATGTAACAATGCAGCAGCCGAACGTTGGTCATCGGGTCTGGACGCGCCGTCAGGCGTTGCGCACCCTGGCTGGCGCGCTGACGGTGCCTCCTATCATTGCGGCGCTGACGGCGTGTGGGTCGAGGACCTCCTCCGTGAACGCCGGCCAGGCTGGTCCGCAGCCCGCGACCGGCGGCGACTCGACGATCGCCCTCAAGTCCCGGGCGGCCGGGCCGTTCTTCTGCTACGTCGAGACGCTGACGGCGGACCGGCCGAGCGTCTACGGATATCTCGCCCCGGTTGGTTGCCAGCCGAGCGGCGCGTTCGGCCGGGGTGAGCGGATCGTCTTTCGCTTCATGGTTCTCGACGTGTCGACCGGCAAGTACGTGACGCCGGACGAGGCGGAACGCGTGCAGGTCCGTCTGCCGTTTGTCGGCGAGCTCGCCGCTGACTACAAGCAACGCGGTGAGGGTCGCGTCGCCGACGCGCCGTGGACTTGGGACTACTGCTGGGACGTGCCGCTGGACTACCCGCTCGGCACGCTCGACTACGGGATCGTCATCACATTGAAGGGCGGGGCTTCCGGCGACTGGAAGCCGCCGGCGCTCGTCGACCCGACGCGCGGTATCGACACGCGCCCGCAGATTCGAGAGCAGAGCGCCTGAGCCGATGAGCACGCGGCGACCGTTCTGCGTCGGTCGCGCACACGCGCGCACCGCTGTGCTCGCCCTCGCAGCGATGGTCGCGCTCGTTTGGGCCGCCGGCTGCGATAAGGCGCCAGGCCCCAACGCAGTCCCGGCGGAGCGCCCGTCGGATGCAGCATCGGCTGGCGGAGTGGCGTCCGCGCCTGCTGCCACCGCTCCGCTGGCAGGCCCGCGCAGCGTGGAGCCGGCAAGGCCGCTGAGCGTGGAGCCGGTCAGCGGGTTCGTGGGCGACAAGTTCCGCGTCTCGGTCGGTGGCCTTCCGGCGGGGGCAGCCGTCGATTGGCAATGGGTGACGCTGCACGGGACATACGAGACGCAGGTCTCGGGCCACGACGTGCTGTTCATGCAGCGGCGGTACAAGGAGCAGCGGCGTTCGCTGGGACGTTCGACGGCCGACGGCCGCGGGAGCGTCGAGGCCACGCTCACCGCGCCGGAAGACTACGGCGAGGTCCACGATCTCTACGCGGTGGTCGACGGGAGCGATGTGGCGCGCGGCGGCTACCGCATCGTGCGACGCGCAACGATCTCGCCCTCGGACGGTCCGATAGGGACCCCGATCACGGTGGAGGTCACCGGACTCGCCTGGCGGGCGTTCGAAAGCACGATGGCGCTGCGCTACGACAACGCCTACACGGGGTTCGTCTCGGCCGTGACCACGTCCGGCGCTGCGAGGTTCCGCGTGCGCGCAGCCGGCCCCGCGGGACGGCACGTGCTGCAACTGACTGCGGCTAGCCCGGGCGTACCTTTCCTCAATAACCAGCAGTCCGGCACCGCCCACATCGACAATATGGACCTCAGGCTCCCCTTCACGGTGACGGCCGACGCTGGACCGCCCGCGGCGTCGACTGAGTGGCCGAGCGCAGACCGGCTCGCGGCCGTGGGGCGTGATGGCGTCCCTAGTGCGCACGTCGCGGCTGGCATCTCGGCGACGCTGCATCCGACGTCAGGCGATGTCGGCGCCGAGTTCTCGTTGGCGGCGACCGGTCTGCCACCCTCGTCAGGCGTGCAGGTCGTATGGAAGCGCGCCGGGGAGGATGAAGCGGCAGTGCCGAAAGTCTTCCGCGAGGCGGGAGCCGTGTTGGTCAAGGCGACGACCACACAGGAGGGGTCGCTGGTCGTTCCGCTGCGGGCGGCGGGCGAGCGAGGCGGCTGGCATATGGTCACGGTGATGGTGGAGGGCTCCGTGCGGGCCGAGATCCCGTTCTACGTCCGGCGCAGCCTCCAGGACCTCAGCCCGCGGAGAGTGCGCTCGGGCGAGCAGTTCACCATTGAGCTGAAGGGCGGAGGCTGGACGGAACTCGACAAGGGCGTTGCCGTCACCTACGACAACAGCTACATCGGCTACGCGTGCTCTGTCACCAGCGGCGGGGACATTACGATCCATCTCGTCGCAACCGGGGAACCGGGCACCCACTTGGTCGATCTCTACCCGATGTTGTACCGGCACCCCGGCGACCATCCGGCTGAGTACTGGAACTTCGAGCTTCCGCAGCTGACCGCGCTCGACGACCATCCCGGGCTCGCGCTGGGCTACCAGTTGCCGATTTTCCGACTGGCCGTCGAAGTTACGGACTGAACCTTCTCTCGCCGCCTAAGGCGCCCGTGATCAGCGTATGCAGGTGAGGATGTGCGCCTGAATCTTGCCGTCGATGCTGGTCGAGCCGAAGCGCTCGGCGACGGCGGCGGTGGCGCGCTCGATGGCGGGCTGCAGCAGCGCGGGGTCGCGTCGCTCAATCTCGGCACTCAGCGGCGTCCCCCGGCAGAACCCGATCGCGGGGTGCGCGGGCGAGGCAGCCCGGCTCCGGTGCGCCACCGTCTCTGCGCGCACAATGCCAAACCCCGCGGCGTCGAGATCGCTGCGGATCGCATCGAGGTCGTGGTAGCCGTGGGGCGTGCGCCGGAAGAACGTCGGAGGGTCGGACGGGAACAGGGAGGCCACGGCGTCATTGACCGTCAGCGGGACCTCGTTCTCCTCAATGCGGTCCCACGTGTTGAAGAGGAACCGCCCGCCGGGCGCCAGCACGCGCCGCGCCTCCCGGTACGCACCGACGCGGTCAGGGAAGAACATCACGCCGAACTGGCAGACCACGACGTCGAACGAAGCGTCGTCGAAGGGCAGCGCGGTCGCGTCCGCCTGGCGCCAGCGGACCGAGCGCGCCGCGGTCTGTGCCGCCGCGTAGTCGATCATCGGCTGGTTGAGGTCAGTCGCGATGATGTCCGCCGCGGGCATCAATTCGGCCATCGCCCGTGTGACGGCGCCTGTGCCGGCGGCGATCTCCAGCACGCGTGTCGGGCGCGCCGCTGCGACACGCGCTGCGAGGTCCTGCGCGTAGCCCTCGAAAATCAGGGGCACGAGATAGCGGTCGTAGACCTCGGGGATCGATCCGGCGAAGAGGCGATCGCGGCTGCCGTCATCCATGTAAGGGCATTCCTTTGTGGGTGAGTTCTCGATCCTACTCGCCGCGCGTGGCCGTGGTGTGCATTCGCTGTCCCGTGTCCGGTGCTTCCCGCGTAACGGGGGCGTGACGAGGGCCGGGTAGATTCAACGAAAAGGGTTCAAGGTATGGAGGTTCACATGACGAACGAACAGGCGAAGCCCCGCACCGAAGCCGCCGAGACCGCGAAGGCCGGCGACCCGATGCGACAGAACGCTGCACCCGCTGAGAAGCCGCAGCAGAAGTAACCCGTTCCGGCGCGCGGCGGACGCATCGAGCTACTCCGCCCAACGCCGGCTTCGGACCCCGGGCGTCGAGAGACGCTCGGGGCACTTGGGCCTTCTCATGGGGATCAGCGCTGCCTCGCAGTGGGCACGCTGATGGCGCAGCCTCGAAACGAGTCAGGCGCGGATATCGCGCAGCAACTGGCTGAGCAACGGCGAGGGGTCCAGCCCCAGTTCCGTGTGCAAGAGCGTGCGATATCGGTCGAACGCTGCCAGTGCCTCGGAGGGGTTCCCCTCAGCGAGGTGTACATGGATGAGGGTCGCATTCGCGGTCTCGCGCAGCGGCTCGCCTCTCAACGCGGCCAGTGCCGCGCCGATCGCGTCACCGTAGCGCCGGTCGTCGGACAGCTGACGGGCGAGCGCATCGAGCGCGTGCAGGCGCAGTTGCCGCCAGTCCTCCGCCTCCAGCATCGCCCAGTCGTCATACGAATCGGGAAGGATGTCCGAGGAGAGCGCCAGCACCGCGGCCGCGGTCGTGTCGGCTGCCGCCGGAGCGCCGCCGACTACGAGCAAACGGTTTGCCAGTGCGCGCGCCTCGCGGATATCGACCTGCACGCTCTGTTCGAGGGCGAGGTCGACCGCGTTGACTTGTAGCGCGCGGCGCGGGATGTCGTCCAGTCTGGAGAGCGCGGACCGCAACGCCGCCTGGGCGTGCGCCTCGGACACATCGGGCCAAAGCGTCCCGGCCGTCGCGGCGCGGCTCACCGTCCGGCCTCGGAGCGCCAGAAACGCCATCAGGCGTTGCGATCCTCCCGGCATCACGAGAAGTGACCCGCCGTCCGCGAACTGGAACGCGCCCAGCACCATCACCCGCAACTCGCGGCCCGCCTCCTGTTTGGCGAGTGGGAGGGCGATTAGTTCGGTGGCAGCGCTTTCAGTCATGTTTGCCACGATACGCCAGTGCAGTCACTTTCGTTGCGGTTGTCAGCCTCTCGGTCGAATCCTTCGCGGCGCGCCGTAACGCCGCGGTGACGCGACACGGATAAGTCTGAGGAATGCCGACGGAGCGCACGGCCCTCTTGATCGTCCGGGTCTGGTTCGAGGCGGAGTCCCCGACGCCGCTGCGTGTCCAGGTCCGACAGACGATGGACGTGACTGAGGGCTTCGAGGGCGCGTTCTCGCTGGCCGAGCCTGGCGCGGTGATCGAGGCGGTACGTGTCTGGTTGGAGCGCGTCGAGGCGCTCGCGGAGGCGTAACCACCGCGGCGCCGGTCTCGTGACTCCCCGTGACTCGCACATTGCTGAGGTCCTCGCACTTCACGTCGACAGACGCAGCCACAGATGCACAACGCCGTAACGCGGGAGTCACGGGCGATCGCGCAGCATGGATCTCGAGCGACCGGGCCTTCGCCCGTCGCAGCCACATCGAAAGGGGGCCACACATGGGTGTTGGCGTCAGTCTGGTATTGATCGCCCTTGGGGCGGTCTTCACATTTGCAGTCTCGGCCACGATGAGCGGGATCAACCTGAGCACGCTCGGGATCATCCTGATGACCGTCGGCTCGATTGGCCTCGTGACCGCGCTGCTCTTCTGGGAGAGCTACGCACCCTTCTCCAGCTGGCGCGCGCGCCGCGTCGGGGTCGAGCGCGTTGCTGTGGACATCGATCCGCGTTAGCCGAGGCTCTGCCACCCGCGACGAGGCCTCGTAGGCAATCGCGGAGCTTGGGAACCGATGCTTGAGCGGCCAGTACGTTATCGACGGCTCGTTGCCGCAGTGCTGCCGTCCAGAATCCCGTGAGCAACGAAAGAGCCGCCCGTCAGGGCGGCTCTTTCGGCTCCTGAGATCGGCCGACTGATTTATGCACGGACTATGCGTTGAGCCAGAGATCCTCGTGGCGCTGGCTGTTATAGCTGGTGTTGTGCAACACGTAGCCTTGGACAGTTTTGTTCACGACCGCGTGGGCGTTGCTGTAGTACATAATGATCTTGCTGAACTCTGGCAACGCGAGCCGCTGCATTTCCTTCACCATCTCCAGCCGCTTCGCCGGGTCGAGCTCCTGTGACTGTTTCAGGAACAGCGCGTCCACGGCAGGGCTGCTGAGTTGCGAATAGTTGCGCGGAGCGCCGGTGAGGTAGGACTCGGCGAAGATCGCATCCGGGTCGTCGAGCGCAATCCCCTGGACCCACGGCACGAGGTCAAAGTCGCGCTTGTTGAGGCGGTCATACGCGATGGCCGTCTCTACCACGTCGGACTTCGCCTTCAGACCAACTTTGCCGAGTTGTTCCGCTACGAATAGCGAGATGTTCTCGGAGTTCGCGATGAGGGCGCGCGTGAGCAGCACCACAGACAGGCCGTCTTGCACCCCAGCCGCCGAAAGGAGTTTCTTCGCCTCCGCGAGGCCCGCGTCGCTGTACGGCTCGTACCCGTGGATCTTCTCGATCTCCGCCTGGGGCAGCGCCCAGTACGACCCGGGCGACATGTACCCACCGACCGAAGCGTCGCCCTTGCTCAGCACCTTGACTGCGTCGGCGCGGTTCGTGAGCAGTGACACCGCGAGGCGGACTCGCGCGTCCTTCCAGGGCGCCTTTTGGGTGTTGAAGTTGATACAGACGAAGCCGAGCCCCTTCTCCGTCAGGTAGTCGGCCTTATCGCCCATCACCTTTTGGAGCGAGTCCTGGTCTGCCTTGCTCGCAAGCGTGTTCACGTGGATCGCGCCCGCCTGGGTGCTGGCCAGTTGCGTCGCCGCGACCGGAATGATGAAGAGGTCCAGGCCGTCCAGGTAGGGACGGTCTTTGACGAAATAGTCCTTGTTCCGCTCGAACGTAAGGCGACTGCCGCGTTCGTACGCCGTCATGCGGAACGGGCCCGTGCCATTGGTCTTCTTCTTGTAGTCGAAGCCGCCGTCGATGTCTTTCTTGGAGTAGACCGACATCCACCCCTGCCCGAGGATCGGCAGGAGGGACAGCGGGGAGACGGGCCGCGACAGCTTGAGTACGAAGGTGTTCGTGTCTGGCGTCTCCATCGAACTCAACGCGGCAAACTGGCCCTGCCGCGGCATGGTCGAGCCCTTTGGAGGGTTCTGGTTGCGCTCGATGGTGGCCTTCACGTCCGCGCTCGAGAACGGCGTGCCGTCGTGGAACTTCACGTTCGGGGCGAGCTTGAACGTGTAGGCCAGGCCGTCGCGAGCGATCTCCCAACTGGTGGCGAGGTCGGGGATCATCCCGTCCGGCTTCTCGACACCGAACTTCGGGTCGGCCCGGATCAGTTGGTTGTAGAGGGGCGACACGGGCGTGTTCACCAAGGTTGTGGTCTCTGTGTGCATGTCGAACGTTGGCGGGTCGCCGTTCATCATGAGTTGGAGGCGCCCGCCGCGCTTCACTGCCGGTGTCGCCGCGCCCGGCGCGGCCGTGCTTGCTCCGGCTGCGGGCTTCGACTCCGTCGGCGATGCGGGCTTCTTGCTGCCGCACCCGATCAGCGCGGCGCCAGCGAGCCCCAGACTGCCGAGGGCGGCGCCGCGCAGCGCTTGTCGGCGGCCAAACTTCCACGTCGATTCAGGCTTCAGTGTCATCGGATCAGGATCTCCTTCGAGCACGTATGCCTACGCCGTAGTGCCGAATGCGCAACTGTTATCGTGGCTCCTCATACTCGTCAATTTTGCAAACGTCAATCCGCCCGAGGGCGACGAATGGCGCCGCCTGACCCCGTCGGACGCATTGGTCCAGGGCTCGTTGGCAACCGTCACAAACCAAGCAAGTGGGTCAGAGGTTCGGGAAGACTCGTGAGGGGGCGCGGAACCGAGATCCGAGTGCAGGGCCAAGCCCGGTCTTGGCATGGTGCCCTATATTACGCGCGAGATTGATGGGTATGGAGGACGTAGTGGGAGCGCTCGAAGGCAAATCTGTGGTTGTGACGGGCGGGGGTCGCGGCATCGGCCGTGCTGTCGCCCTGCTGGCGGCCCGTGAAGGGGCCTCCGTCGTCGTTGCTGACGACGGACGGGAGATCGATGGCACCGGGTCGAACCCGGCGATCGCCCAGGCCGTCGTCGACGAGATCAAGGGAGCGGGTGGCAAGGCGCTGGCCGCAACCGGCGACCTCGCCACGATGGCAGGCGGGGAAGCGGCGATCCGCGCCGCGCTCGATACATACGGGCGCGTCGATGGGCTCGTCACCAGCGCCGGCATCCGGCGGGACTCGCCGATCTGGCAGATGACGTCGAAAGACTTCAAGGACGTGGTCGATTCGAACACGAAGGCGGCGTTCACGGTCACGAAGACCGCCGCAATCGCGATGCGCCAGCAGCGGTATGGGCGCATCGTCATGATGACGTCCGACTATGGCCTCGGCTCTGTGGGCGCGGCGAACTATGCGGCGGCCTCTGAGGGCATCATGGGCTTCAGCCGGACGGCGGCCCGAGACCTCGGCCGCTACGGCATCACCGTCAACGCGTTGTCGCCGCTCGCCCGCACGCGCAGTTTCGGCGGGCAGTCGGACGAGTTGCGGCCGCCGGCGGGCACGATGTCCGCGGAGGAGATGGCATGGATCGCCACTCCGCTTCCGACGCGTGAGTGGGAGGGCGACGTGCTGCCCGACGACCCCTCCGGCGTCGCGCCCCTCGCGTGCTACCTCCTGACGGAGGGCGCAAGCGAGATCAACGGGCAACTGTTCGGTTCACGCGGCGGCGAGATCTACCTGTACACGCAGCCGCAGATCGAACGCCAGATTCTCTCGTACGGACGGCGGTTCACCATGGCCGAGCTCGACGAGCAGATGCCTCGGAGCCTCGCCAATGGCGTCACGAGGCCACTGCGTTAACTCGTTGCGCTCACTCGGACTGACCAGCGGAAACGTTGAGAACGGAACAGACGATCATGGGAAATCGACTCGAAGGTAGGGTCGCCATCATCACCGGGTCGGGTCGCGGCATTGGCCGCGGCGTGGCCCTGCAGATGGCTGAAGAGGGCGCCGCCGTGGTGGTGGCGGACTTCGGCGGCAACGTGGACGGTTCCGGCGGCGACACCGGCCCGGCGGACGGCGTCGTCCAGGAGATCAAGGCCAAGGGCGGGCGTGCGATCGCCCACTACGGCGACGTCTCGAAGCTGGAGAACACACAGGACCTGGTCGCGACCGCGCTGCGCGAGTTCGGCAAAGTCGACATCATGTGCCACGTCGCCGGCATCCTCCGCGACCGCATGCTCTTCAACATGACCGAAGAGGAGTGGGACGCCGTATTCGCGGTGCACCTCATGGGCGCCTACAACATGGTGAAGAGCGTCCTGCCGACGATGCTGGAGCGGCGCTACGGCCGGATCCTGATCTTCTCGTCCGGCTCGGGCCTCGGAAACACCGGACAGGCGAACTACTCCGCCGCCAAGGAGGCGCAGGTCGGCTTCTCTCGTGCCCTCGCCCGCGAACTCGGCCCGTACGGGATCACCGTGAACGCGATCTACCCGGGCGGCGCCACGCGCATGACCCAGTCGATCCCGGCTGCCGCGACGCAGCTGCGCGCCGCGGCGGGCATCCAGGGCGCGGGCCGCGGGGCCCCGGTCGCGGGCGCTCCTGCCGCTCCGCCGCCGATCCTGGAGGTGAACACGGGCAAGGGCCCAACTCAGGGTGACCCCGAGAACAACGCGCCGACCACGACGTGGCTCTGCACCGAGGCTGGTGGCGCGATCAGCGGCCAGGTCATCGGGGTCTCCGGGTGGCAGGCGTCCCGCTACAACCCGCGGCACGTCTACCGCAGCATCCACCGAGCACGCCACTGGACCATCGAGGAACTCGCGAAGGCGATTCCCGAGCAACTGATGGTGGACGTGCCAAACCCGGCGCCGAAGTTGCAGCCGAAGGAATAGCCGTTCCGGCTGACCATCGAGCGAGGGCCGGGAATTTCCCGGCCCTTGCCATTAACGGCCGGGACCGCGGCGCGCCAGTTCGCCCGCGAGGTCCAGCGGACGCGTGCCGAAGCCGCGCTGTTCCCACTCCTCCCGTGGGACCATCCAGAACACCTCGAACTCGTTGCCGTCGCGGTCCTGCGCGTAGAGGCTGAGGCTGTTGCCATGGTCCGACTCGCCCGTGAGCGCTTGCGCCTCGGCCAGTTCCTCACGCGCTCGGGCCAGGTCGGGCAGCGACTCCACCTCCCACGCGAGGTGGTAGAGCCCGACGCGGTCGCCATGTCCGGGAGGAGGCGCCTCCTCGCCGATCCCAAATAGCCCGAGGTCGTGGTGGTTGTCGCTGCCGTTCGCGCGCAAGAAAAACGCCCGATCCCCCATCGCCTCGACCACCTCGAAGCCGAGGACATCGTGGTAGAACTCGACGGCCTTTTTCGCGTCGCGGACATACAACACCGCGTGGTTCAGTCGCTTGACGGTGAACATCCTCGCCCCTCCCTCGTCCTTGTTCCGGCTGGCAGTGATCGGACCATCGAGTGCAGCGGCCCTCGCAAGCCCCGCACCATATAGCGCTACTCCCGGTACGAACGCTCGTTACTCACGCGTCTCAGAAGCGGAAGCACGCACCACAGGACAAGGGTAAGTCCCCCGATCCCGGCCCCAACGATTGTCGGTACTCGCTGACCAACTGATCCGCACGACCAGATATGTCGAGGCTGTCAACGCAGCGCCCATGGACGCCGTGCCGAGAATCGAGAGGACGGTCGCGTCGCGGATCAAGGTGTCCAACTTGGTGTGCCCGTGCTGGAGGCTGGCTTCCCCCATTCCAGTGCCGCATCAAGCGCACACGGTGGTCCGCGCATGACGGCGACGTCTCCACGAGATACGAAATCGATGTGAGTACGCGTGCCGCGATATGAATGCGACACACCCGCGATGCTACAACCCGCAAACGTCGATGCCCTGTCGCGCATCTTCGTCAATCCAGCGGCGCGAAGAAGGGTGGCCCAACATGGCGGACGTCGACGCACGGACATTCGACAAGCCGGACGAGACGCGGCCGTTCGCGGCGCATGGCCAGATGGAGATCGTGAAGGTCGGCGGGCTCACCGTAGGCAAGGGCACCTTCGAGCCCGGCTGGCGCTGGTCCGAGGACGTGAAGCCGATCGCCAAGACCGACTCCTGCCAGGCCACGCACGCGGGCTACATCGTCTCCGGACGGATGCACGTCAAGATGGATGACGGCACAGAGTCAGAGGCCGGGCCGGGTTCCGTGGTCGTGATCCGGCCCGGACACGACGCGTGGACCGTCGGCGACGAGGCATGCGTCTACGTGGACTTCGGCGCGAGCGTGGGCCAGTACGCTGCCCAGGCACGGGCATAGGCGAAGCAGATGCTCCTCGTCAGGCAAGAGTTCCAGGCGAAGTACGGACGCGGCGACGAACTCGTCGCGCTCTTCAAGGAGTTCCACGCTCGCGCGGAGTTGCCCAACCGCGAACGTGCGCGTCTGATGACGGACGCCAGTGGCCCGTTCTTCACCATCGTGACCGAATACGAGGTGGAGAACTTCGCCACCTGGGAGTCCACATTCCAGCGCATGATGTCCGACCCCCAGACGGATGCGTGGTTCAAGCGGATGATGGAGGTCACCGAGTCGGGGCGTCGGGATTTCTACAACATCGTGGTGTGATGCCTCAGCCGTAGCGTGCCATTCGCCCGTAGGAGCAACAGCGGCCGTCCGCCATCCTGGATAGATGGCAGGCTACTTCACACCCCACCTTGATCCAATGCCGGCGGCGGTCCCGCCGCCGGTCGGCACGGTGACTCACGCGAACCGCCGCTCGCGAGTCCTTGTCCCCTCGAGCCTGGCGTGCCTCTCCACCCTGCCAACGGTGAACCTCACCGCCGGCTGCCTGCACGGCTGCGTTTACTGCTACGCCCGTGCCTACAGCGGCTACCCCGGAGACGGCGTCGCGGTCCTGTACGAAGACCTGCCACAGCGTCTGGAACGCGAACTGTCACGTGCGAAGTCCAGACCACATGCGGTCTACTTCAGCCCGTCCAGCGACCTGTTCCAACCGCATCCGGACATCCAGCGGTGCGCGGAGGAGGTGCTCGAGATCCTCTTCCGTCATCGGGTCGGCGTTGTCTTCCTCACAAAGGGCGCGATCGCCGAGGCCTCCATGCGCCTGCTGGAAACGCACGCCGGCCTGGTGCAGGCGCAGGTTGGCCTGCTCAGCACCGACGCGGCTCTGGCGAGCACGTTCGAGCCCGGCGCGGCGTCGCCGCCCGCTCGCCTCGAGCAGATGAGGCGGCTTGTCGCGGCCGGCATCCCGACCGTTGCCCGCGTCGACCCGATCCTCCCCGGCATTTCCGACGGCGACGAGGCGTTCGACCGGTTGTTCCGCGCCGTCCGCGACACGGGAGTCCGCGACGCCTCCGCCGGGATCCTCTACACGCGGCCCGGCATCGTCGCTGGGCTGCGGCGGGCGTCGGGGTCAATGGCGAGCAGAGTGCCAGCGATGCTCTCGCGCTTCCCCGGCGAGCGGAACATGGGCTTGCGGGGCGCAGGTACGACGGTAATCGCCTTACCGGAGCAAGAACGGATGCAGATCATCGAGCGTGTCTCGCGCCACGCGATCGAGCATGGCATCCGGCTCCGCGTCTGCGCGTGCAAAAACGCCGACATCGCATCGGGGACCTGCGGGATCGCCGGCGCGTGGCGCCGACCGATGCGTTCGCACCAACTCACGCTTTCGCTCTGAACCGGGAGGGCGCTCTGGTTATGTAGCGACCGCAGTCAGGCCGTCCAATCCGCGAGTCGCGGGTGCCGCGATTCAATACTTCTGTAACTGCTGCTCCGTCCGTGTTGCGCAAAGTGCCGGGGACCCGTGCGATTGTGTGGCTCCCCCCCAAGGCGTCGAGCGAGCCCGCCTCTCGCTACGCCTCGAACAGGCCCCGCCTGAATGTTTCCGTCCCCTGCGGAACTTCAGGTCGGGGCTGTTCACTATCCCCGGATTGAGCGAATCCCTCCTGACGCTCGGGGCGCTCGCGGGTTGAGGTCACGCGTGTCACGACTTCGCGACGTAACGCAGGGTGCTCGTTGCCACGCGTCCCGTGCGGCCGTCCTAGGTTGCACGCGTGGACTCGGTTACGACGCTCGTCGATCTGTATCGAGGGAACGCCCTCGCGTTCCTGCCGGCCACGCGCGACCTCGGCCGGCTGCGCGAGGCGGTGCAGGGCTGCCAGGGCTGCGACCTCTACCGGGACGCCGCGCAGGCCGTGTTCGGGGAGGGGAAGCGGACGGCGCGCCTGGTACTCGTGGGGGAGCAGCCGGGCGACCGCGAGGACCTCAGCGGCCATCCCTTCGTCGGGCCCGCTGGCCACCTCCTGGACGAAGCCCTCGCCGCTGCCGGAATCGACCGCTCGCTCACCTACGTGACGAACGCGGTGAAGCACTTCAAGTGGACGCTGCGAGGCAAGCGCCGGCTACACCAGAAGCCGCGACAGGACGAGATCGAAGCCTGCGGGCCGTGGCTGGCCGCGGAGATCGAGGCGGTGCGCCCCGAGGTGCTCGTCTGTCTGGGAGCGACAGCGGCGCAGGCCCTGCTCGGGCGCTCGTTCCGCGTCACGCAGCGGCGTGGTGAGTTGATCCGGGACACGGGACTCGCACCGATCGTGATGGCCACCGTCCATCCCTCGTCCGTTCTCCGCGCACGGGACGCCGAGGAGCGCCGACAGGGGCGGGAATTGCTGATCGAGAATCTGCGGCAAGTCGCACCTTTTCTCGGGCACGGGTTGGGGAAGGGCGCCGGCTGAGACGGCCGCCCGCACGAGGCGAGACGCTAGCGCTGCGAGGCGTCGCCCTCAGGAGGACGGGACGCGGCCTGCGAAGCGGCGAGCAGGCCGCGGACCTCGTCGTCGGAGGTCGGCGAGAACTCGTGATACCACGCGCCGACGGCGTAGAACGGCTCCGGCGTCATCGCGCAGACGACCTCGTCGGCGAGTTGCCTCAGGGCGACGCACGTGTCCTGCGCGGCTACGGGGACGGCGACGACCACGTGAGACGCACCGGCCGCCCGCGCAGCGAGTACGGCCACCCGCATCGTCGCGCCGGTCGCGAGCCCGTCATCGACCAGGACGACCGTCCGGCCCGCCAGGTCGAGAGGTACGCGGTCGCCCCGGTATGCGGCTTCGCGCCGCCGAAGTTCCTCGGTTTCGCGTGCGACGGCGCGTTCGATGGCCGCTGACGGGATTCCGTGGTCGTCGATAACGTCCTCGTTCAGCACGCGGGCCCCGCCGCTGGCGATGGCGCCCATCGCCAGCTCCTCATGGCCGGGGACGCCGAGTTTGCGCACCACGAGGATGTCGAGCGCGCATGCGAACGCCCTCGCCACCTCGTACGCCACGGGGATGCCACCGCGGGGCAGGCCCAGCACGACAGCGTCGGCCGGGACGTGCCCGACCAGCGCTGCCGCGAGCACTCGTCCGCCCTCGGCGCGGTCGGCGAACGGGAACCCCGCGGAGACGCGAGTGCTCCCGTCGCCTGCACCGGCCACTAGCCGCCGAGCGACTTCAAGTACTCGACGATGTCGCTCGACTCCTGGGCCGACAGGCCGAGGCTGAAGTGCGAGTTGTAGTGCGCCACTACCTGGCTCAGCGTGGCGAACCGGCCATCGTGGTAGAAGCCGCCGGTCTGGTGGGCCCAGAGCCCCTTGAGCGGCGTCGTCCGGTACGCGTGGTCGGGCGCTCGGTCAGCCTGGAAGTTGTCGATGCCGATCTCAGCGCCGGTATGCATGTTCCAACCGGGCTCGGTGTACAGCGGGTCCGTGTGACAGGTCGCGCAGCGGGCCTTTCCCGAGAAGAGCGCGTCCCCGCGTGCGGCGGCGGCCGGGTCGAAGCTACCGGCCGGCGGAGCCGGCGCCTGCAGCGAGAGTTGGTAGAAGTGCAGGCCGGCGAGCTTGGGGGTGATCCGGTCATCCGCATTGCGCACGTTGTCGAAGCCTGCCCGGGCGGCCACCGGGAACTGCGTGGCGTTCTTCAGCCGCGGGTCGAAGAAGTTCCCTTTCCCGTGCATCTCCAGGTTCGCGACGAACGCGTTCCAGTAGGGCACGGAGCCCCACCCCGTGTAAGTGTGCAGGTTGACGCCGGCGAGACCGTAGGCAGCGGGGATCAGCGTCGCGGCAGATCGTCCATCGGGCTGGAAGGCCTTGCCGTCGAGGAACAACTCGGCGTCAAACTTCCCCGGGCCCCAACTCGTCAGCACGGTCCGCACGGTCGTTTCGGGCACGGCAAGGAGCGTCGCGACCGCACTCAAGTCAGGCGAGAGGTTGATGATCGCGCCGACGTTGAGGTCGCGGTTCGCGTAACCATCGAGGCGGTGGCCAATCCCGGGGGCAAGCGAGTCGTCCACCGTCGAGTGGCATAGGGCGCACTGGATACCGATCGACTGCAGGTGCGTGCCGCTTGCGTCGAAGAACCCCGTGAGGCCCACCACGGCGTCCAGCTTCAGCAGCGCGAGCGTCGTCGCGGGGCTGTCGAGGTTCACGCGGCCCTTTTGCAGATCCTGCACAAGCTGTTGCGGCAGCGCACCCGAGTCGACCTTGAGTCCTACCGAGAGCGCGGTCTTCGGGCTGACGCCCGTCCCCACGCCACCCAGGTCGGCACCCTCGATCGCCTGGTGGAGCTTGAGTGTGTCGCCCCAGAACGTCTCGTCTCCAAAGGTGTCGTAGCGGAAGGTGTCGCGGCCTTCTTCGATCAGTTGTTGGGCCTGCTCATCCGACATGCGGTCTCGCAGGTCGGCCTGCCCACGATGTCCCGCCTGCGCCACCGGGACGGACACGGCAGCGCCGAGCGTCCCGACGATGACGGCGACGGCCAGCGCCTGGCGCCAGTTGGACAGGAAGCGCGTGATGAGCCGTGGGACCACTTGAGGACTCCATATCGATATCGCGAGCGCACCGGCACGGCGGAACCGTCCGGGCAAAGGTCTCGTCCAAATCTTTGAGCCCCGAACATAGCCCTAGCCCTCGATCAGAGGCGTCCACGTACAACCTGATCGCATCGCAGGCGGCTCGCAATCGCGGACAGTTCCTACATTCCTGTGCGGTTCGCCTATCAGACGCGCGCCGGATTCTGTTGATCAACGTTCTTGGGAATGTTCCGATGCTCCCGGTGCCGATATTGCGCAACCAGATCAGCAGATATTGCCTCGTGTCGTCCCGCGTCAGAGTGGTGCCCCTAATCTCTCCGCGCGTGGTACGAATACACGCACGTGATGGAGGGGGTCCCATGAACAACGGCCCGCTTGCTGGTGTCCGGATTCTTGAGTTCTCGCAGATCGTTGCCGGCCCGTTCGCGGGGGTCGCCCTCGCCCAGTTGGGTGCCGACGTCGTGAAGGTCGAGCCTCTCGAGGGCGAAGGCCGCCGCAACACCGGCGCGGTCGTTCCCAACGAGGGCAAGTACTTCCAGTCGTTGAACATCGGGAAGCGCAGCCTGACCGTCGACCTCTCCCGGCCGGAGGGCCAGGCGTTGATCCACCGGATCATCCCGACCTTCGACGTCGTGATCTCGAACTACCGGGTGGGCGTCCCGAAGAAGTTGAACATCGACTACCCGACGCTCTCGAAACTGCGTCCGGGCCTGATCTACGCCACGATCACGGGGTTCGGTGAGTCTGGCCCGTACGCCACGCGCGCCGGGTCGGACATCGTGGCGCAGGCTTACAGCGGCCTGATGGCGGCCGAGGGGAAGGTGGACGAGTACGGTTCGCCGGCCTCGATCTCGAGCACCACGATGGCGGACCGTGGCACCGGACTCGCGGCGGCGATGGGGATCATCGCGGCGCTGTACCACCGCGCCTCGACCGGTGAGGGTCAGGAGATCAACGTCTCCTTGATCCAGACCGCGCTCGAGCTGCTCTCCAGCCAGGTGATGCGCGAGCCCGTGCAGGACGCGACGCTGCGCGACCCGGTCATCGCGCAGCTCGCCGAGCGGCGCGCGGC
Source organism: Dehalococcoidia bacterium (assembly GCA_004297315.1). Lineage (GTDB taxonomy): Bacteria > Chloroflexota > Dehalococcoidia > UBA2979 > UBA2979 > SURF-43. Next base: position 30,742 of record SCTU01000277.1, read on the forward strand.
CGGCGCGTCGTACCAGGAACTGCTCGACGTGCGCAGGGGCGCACTGCGCGGGCGCACGGCCCAACGGCTCTACTACGGTGGCTACGGCACGGCCGAAGGCGCACTCGTGCTGGGCGCGCTCACGAAGCAAAACCGTGAGCAGATCCGCGCGATCATCGGCATGACGGACGACCTCGACGATCCGGACTACGACAGCAACGCGCCAGGCGCCGCCGAGCGCTTCGAGGCGTGGCACGAGAAGGTGCAGGCGATCCTCCTGACGAAGACGGCCAAGGAGTGGGTGGAACTGCTGCTCTCGAACAAGGTCCCGGCGAGCGAGGTGAACATCGCCGAGGAGATGTCGGAGGACCCGCACGTTGTGGCGACCGAGATGATGGTCGACCTCGTGCACCCGATCACCGGCCCGCAGAAGGTCGTCGGACCGCTGGTGAAGATGTCCGTGACGAAGACCGGCGTGCAGCGCTCCGCCCCCCCGCTTGGCTACCACACGCGCGAGGTGCTGGCGGAGGCGGGCATCTCGGAGACCGAGATCGGCGTGCTGATCGAGATGGGCGTCGTCGGGGATCACGCCTAGCTCCGGAAGCCTGCTCGACTGCAAACGTTTACACGCTGAAAGGCCTCGCAAGAGGCCTTTCTCGCGCCTCTCGACAATCCCGGGGGCGGCGGCCGCGGTGTACCCTCCGCGCGCTCCCCCTCCTGTGGGCGGGGTTGAGCGTGAGGAGAGATCGATGACGACTGACCTGACCAAGCGATTCGGGCCCGACGCCGAGCGATACGACTTCCTGGCGCGGGGCTTTCCGTGGCGTCTCTACTGCGGCTCGGAGACGATCGAAAACTACCTGAAGGAAGAGGTCATCCGGAACGGCGCGAAGCGGGCGTT
>SCTU01000278.1 GCA_004297315.1 Dehalococcoidia bacterium
CCCGTCACGCCGCGCCGGGCAACCGCCGCGGTCAGATAGGACGGACTGTTGAACGGTGACGCAAACCCGCCGAAGTGGATCGTCGCGCCGTCCTCGATGTCTGAGACAGCTTCGTCGAAGGTGGGGACGATCTTGTTGATCAGGGTCGGACTCCTCCGTCTGCGCGGGCCCGCTAGAACTCGATCCCCGGCTGCCCGCGGATCCCCTGCTCCTTGAACGGGTGCTTGATCAACCGCATCTCCGTCACGAGGTCGGCGGCCTCGATCAGCGCATCCGGCGCGTACCGCCCCGTGATCGCCAGGTGGAGCATCGGCGGCTTGTGCTCCGCGATCCACGCCAGCACCTCCGCCGTGTCCAACCAGCCGTAGTGCAGCGGGTACGTGAACTCGTCTAGGATCACCAGGTCATGCTCGCCCGCGGCGATGATCTCCTGTGCCTGCGTCCACCCCACGCGCGCCAGCTCCGCCGATTCGTCCAGGTCCTTGCTGCGCCACGTCCAGCCGTCGCCCATCCCCCGCACCTCGATGCCGAGGTCGCGCGCCGACCGGATCTCCCCGAACCGCGCCGTGCCGCGCTTGATGAACTGGATCATGATCACGCGCATCCCGCGCCCGCGCGCCCGCATCGCCAGGCCGAACGCCGCCGTCGTCTTCCCCTTGCCCGTCCCCGTGTTGACGATCAGGAGCCCCTTCTTCTTGTGCTCCTGCCGCACCGTGCGCCGGTACGCCTCGGCCTCCTCGGCGGACTCCGCGGTGGGGGGCTCCCCCGTGGCTTCCTGCGTCACGAGCGGGTTGGCACGGTGGCGATCACGCCGCTCGCCTCGAATGCGTCGACCTTCGCGCCGCTGTAGCCGGCAAGGTCGCACAGGACATCGCGGTTGTGCTCGCCGAAGGTCGGCGCGGGCGACGGCGGAGGCGTGGGCCGTCGCGCCATCCGCCAGACCGGCCGGGAGGTGCGCACCTCGCCCGCCTCCGGGTGCAGCGTCGTCGGAAAGTTGCCCCGCGCGGCGAGGTGCACGTCACGCACGATCATGAGCGGAGTGAGCACTGGGCACGCCGCGACGCCAGCCGCCTGCAGCGCTTCGGCCACCTCCGTCGCATCGCGTTCGCGCGCCCACTCGCCGAGGACTGCGTCGATCACAGGCTCTGCCGCCTTCCGTCCCGACAGCGTCGCATAAGCGGGGCCGTCGAGGCGCGCATCCCCAACGACGCCGCGCAGCGCCTGCCACGCTTCATCCGAGTCGACGGCGATCGCGACCCACGTGTCGTGGAACTCGGTCATCGGCTGGCCCGCGGCGTCGCCCAACCAGCGTCCGCTGTCGTCGCGCGTCCGGTAGACGTTGTGCGGCGCGGCGTCCGGATCGTGGTTGCCGTCGCGCACGGGGTAGTCGATCCCGAGCGCCTCGGCAACGATGAACTCACCGACCATCCCGATCACGTTGTCGCGCTGCGACACCACGATCGCGCAGCCTTCGCCCGTTTGTTCGCGTCGCCAGAGGCCGAGCGCCGTCGCGCCCGCCGCGATGATCCCGCCGATCGGGTCACCGTACGAGATTCCGCTCTTGTGCGGCGGGCCGCCCTCGTATCCCTGCAGGGCGACCAGGCCGCCCATCTGCTCGATCGTCGGCCCGAACCCGACGCGCTCCGATTCCGGCGGCTCCTTCGAGAAGCCGGGCATCTGCACGAACACGATCCGCGGGTTCAGCGTCCGCAGGTCGTCGTACCCGATGCCGAGGCGTTCCGAGACGCCCACGCTCCAGTTCTCCAGCACCACGTCGGCGAGCGGGACGAGCCGCTTGAACGCCTCCATCCCCTCGGGTCGGTGGAGGTCGAGCGCCAGCCCGCGCTTGTTCCGGTTGTACTCGTTGAAGTAGGTCGCCTTATTGAAGCCGCGCGGGTCGTCCCCGCGGCCGATCCCCCGCACCGCGTCCGGGAATCCCGGCCCCTCGATGTGGATGACGTCCGCACCCATATCCGCGAGGAACCGCGCCGCATACGGCCCCGCCCACACCTGCGAGAGGTCGAGGACACGCAGGCCTTCGAGCGGCCGCCGCGCGCCCCGCGTCGGCGGCTGCGTCGCGGCCAGCGGCTCTGCCGCTTCGCGTGCCACCTCCGCCGTGTGCTGGCCGAGCAGCGGCGCCGGACGCGTCGCGTGCGCCCGCTCACCATTCACCGTGAACGGCGCGCCGGGGAGCGGGTGTGCGCCGAGTGTCGGGTGGTTGACCTCGCTCCAGAAGTCCGAGGCGCGCAGCGGCGGCCACTCGAGGAGGTCGTGCGGCGTGGGGATCAGCGAGAACGGGGCGCGATGTCGCTGCGATGCCTCGAAGATCTCGCCCGCGCCGCGCGCCATTGTCCATTCCTCGATCAGCATCGAGGCGACCTCATTCATCTCCGGATTGCCGAGCAGGTCCGCGAAGCGCGGGTCGTCCGCGAGTTCGGGATGCTCGATGCAGCGGTAGACCGAGCCCGACTGCCGCGCCATCGAGGCGACGCCCACGTAGCCGTCGGCACACGGGTAGATGCCCCACACCGCGCGCATCTGGTTCCCCGTGCGTCCCGTGTCGAACTCGCGCACCATCGCCACCGGCCCCGCCCCCTCAAGGCTGGCCGCCTGCACCTCCTGCAACGAGAGGTCGATGCGGTCGCCCAGGCCGTCGCGCTGCGCCGCATACAGCCCCGTGAGCGCGGCCGAAAACGCGTGGAGGCCGCCCTGGTAATAGGCCTGCTGTCCGGCGACCTTCAGCGGCGGCGCGTCCGGGTCGCCGCAGAGCGCGAGCTGTCCGCCCGAAGCGTGCGCCGTGAGTGCGGTCGCCCTCCACCCCGCGCGCGGCCCGTCCTGTCCGAACGGCGTGACGGAAACCACGACCAGGCGCGGATGTGCCTCGGCCAGCGCCTCGAAATCCACGCCTCGGGCCTTCCACGAGCCCGGCGCGCCGTCCTCGAACACGACGTCGGCGCCACCGATCAGACGCAGCAGCGTGGCGCGTCCGCCCTCCTCTGTCGGGTCGAGCACGGCGGAGCGCTTCGCCGCGTTGAGGTACGCGAAGAGTGCGCTCGACTCCCCGCCGCCGTCCCGCCGGGGGCCTCGACGGCGCAGCGGGTCGCCTTCGGGCGGCTCCACCTTGACGACGTCCGCGCCCAGCAGCGCGAAGAGGCGCGCGGCATAGGCCGCGCCCGGCTCCCGCGAGAGGTCCACCACCCGCACGCCATCGAGCATCGT
>SCTU01000279.1 GCA_004297315.1 Dehalococcoidia bacterium
CGATGGAGACGGCGAGCGCGAGCGCCTCCTCCATCAGGCGCTCGCGGGGCACGACCTTGAGCACGAGGCCCAGGGCGAGTGCCTCCTGCGCGTCGATGCGCCGGCCGCTCAACATGAGATCGAGCGCGCGCTGATTGCCGACCGCCTCGCGCAGCAATGGCCCGGTGCTGACGTCCGCGACCAGGCCGCGCTTGGTCTGCGCCACCTGGAAGATGGCGTCGTCAGCGGCAATCCGCAGGTCAGTCGCCAGTGCGAGGCCAAACCCGGCCCCGACCGCGTATCCATTGATCGCACCGATGATGGGGACGTCACAGGTGTGCATCGCGCGCGCGATCGACCGCTCCGGATGCGGCCTTGCGTATGCCGTCCGAGGCCGCACACCCGTCTGGTTCGACGTGGGGAAGCCGGTAACGTCGCCGCCGGCGCAGAAGGCGCGGCCTTCGCCAGTCACGATTGCAGCGCGTGCACCCGTCTCTCCGCTGTTCAAGCGCCGAACGAGCTCCTGCATCCCTGCGGAAATACCGGCGTTCAGCGCGTTCAATTTTTCGGGACGATTCAACCGCGCGATGAGCACCTCGCCCACCTGCTCGAAGACGACCGCCGCGCCCTGCTCCTCGGATGTTTCAGCCTGTGCCGTCATGTCAGACCTCAACGATCTTCTTGGGACGAGTCGCCTCATATTTTCGTGCGGGGAATCATATTCCGCGCGCGCACCGTCCGACGGGCTCGACTATTCGATATTGTGAAATTGATGGTCGATTCGGACGGGACGCGCCGATGATAGGGTTACCGCGACGAAGGCTGGGCCGAACCGGGCTGGAGGTCGGGGTCGTCGGACTCGGCGCGATGGACACGCCGAACTCGCCCGAGGCTACCGAGACGGTCGAGGCCGCCCTCGAACTGGGGATCAACTTCATCGACACCGCCCGCGAATACGCCGGGAGCGAGTTCCTGCTAGGCCAGGTGGTGCGGGTTCGCGGGGCTGCAGGCGTCCATTTCGCCAGCAAGACGTTCAGCCAGACCATCGACGGCAGCCAGCGCGACATCGACCGCTCTCTGAGCACGCTCGGCCTCGAGCGGATCGACCTCTACCAACTGCACGACATCTCGACGCCACAGGCGTGGGAGCGCGTTCATCGCGAGGACGGCGCGCTCGCCGGGTTGCAGGTGGCACGCGAGCGCGGGCTGGTCGCCCACATCGGCGTCTCCACCCACAGCATGGAGGTGCTGGAGCGGATCGTCGACAGCGATGCGTTCGACACGGTGATGGTCGAATACTCGGCGTTCTACCCGCAATCCGCGCGTCTCATCGAGCGGGCGCATGCGCGAGACATCGGCGTGATCGTGATGCGGCCACTGGGAGGGTCGGGACGGACGAGCGAGATGCGTGGTGGCATCGAGGCAGACCGAGAGGGCATCCTCACACCCCGGAATCTGCTGCGCTATGTCCTCTCGAACCCGGCCGTGTCCACCGCCATCCCCGGCGCGCGCTATCCCTCGCGCGTCGTCGAGAACGTGGCCACGGCGTCGGCCTTCGTGCCGCTCAGCGCCGAGGAGCGCGAGGCGCTCGAGGCGGCGGCGGCAGCGCTCTACTAGCCGCTGGCAGCGCATAGGCGCTGTCCTCGCGGCTACCGCTGTGGGTCGGCGCGCTAGTCGTCTTCGTCCGCGGACGCCGAGGTCGCGGCGACGAGGATTCCCTCGTCGATCAACCACTCCACCATGTCGGGCGGCATTTCGTGCTGGCCGAGGGCGTCTCCCTCGAACCATTCCTGATCTTCCCAGGAGAAGATCCGCTCCCCCTTCCGAAGGCCGTACGGGTTTGCCACCACCCAGCCAAAGATCGCGTCGCCTCGCGGCATTCGATCCTCCTTGCCAGTGCCGGCGATCCGCCGAAGGCTCGGTGGAATCTGCCGTCTATTGAAATTCTCCAGCCAACTTGCTTCGTGTGCTCAATCACGCAGCCCCATCACGTCCGTGCTAATGCTGCAAGCGGGTACTCGCAAGCCTACGTGTATCTGCGCGCGGGCGAGTGACCGAAGGAGGGAACTGGTGACAAACAACTACTGGACGTCGCCCGCCGCGCATCGGGTTTCGCGACGCGACGCGCTCCGTGGCGCAGCGATCGGCGTGGCCGGCCTGGCCGGTGCAGCGCTCATCGGGTGCGGCGGCGGTGAGAAGTCGGAGGGCAAACCCACAGCGAGCGGCACCGGGGCCGCGCCGACCGCCGCGACATCGGCGCCGGCTGCCGCACAGCCACGGTCTGGGGGCCGCCTCGCGCGGGCACAAGCGGGCGACCCGGTAACGTTCGACCAGCACGGGCAGTCGACGACCTACGTGAACCTCGTCTCATCCCCGATGTTCAACACGCTCGTGCAGTTCGACCCGAAGGACGGAGACGAGAAGTCCACGGGCATCCTGCCGGACCTGGCCGACTCCTGGCAGATCACGCCGGACGGCCAGACCTACGTCTTCAAGCTGAAGCAGGGCGTGAAGTTCCATGACGGGACGCCGTTCGTCGCAGCCGACGTCAAGGCCTCGTTGGAGCGGCAGATCACCCCGCCGAAAGGCCTCGTCCCGCCTCGCCAGGACCAGTTGAAGATCATCAAGACGATGGAGATCCCGGACGACTTCACGCTGAAGATGAGCATGTCGCGGCCGGTCTCGCCGTTGTCAATGCTGTCGATCCTCGGCCAGGGTTGGATGGCGATCTACTCGCAGAAGGACGCCAAGGACGAGAAGTTTGACTGGAAGAACAAAGCGAACGGCACCGGCCCGTACCGCGACATGAAGTACGAGCGCGGCGTCAAAGTCACGATGGAGAAGAACAAGGCCTACCACGTCAAGGACCGCCCGTACCTGGACGGCCTCGACGTTTTCATCATGCCGCAGGAGTCGTCCCGCGATGCGGCGCTCCAGGCCGGCCAAATCCAGCTCGGCGGTATGGCCGCCGGCTCGGCCGAGTCACTCAAGAAGGCGATCGGCGACAAGGCGATCTACAGCAGGCGTCCGTCGCACGGCTTCTCCGTGCTGAACTACAACAGCTCGAAGGCCCCGTGGAACAACGAGCGGGTGCGCCGTGCCGTAAACATGGCCATCAGCCGGGAGGACGCAATCAAGGTTGTCCCGAAGGGCGACGGCGTCGTCGGTGGCTACCACCTGCCGGGCGGAGAATGGGCGTTGCCGGATGCGGAGATCCGCAAGATCCCCGGCTACGAACCGCAGGGCCCGAACTCCGTCGCAGACGCCAAGAAGATGCTGGCAGCCGCAGGTGTAAAGGACGGCCTCAACATCGTCATGCTGATCCGGCTGGGGTCAGAGAACCTGGGGCTGTTCACCGCGGACCAGCTCGCGAAGGTCGGGATCAACGCCAAGCAAGACGTCCAGGAGACCGCGATCGCATACGACCGGCTGAACAAGCGGGACTTCGACCTCTGCCCGTGGGGCCACGCGATCTCGCTGGACGACCCGGATGCGATCTGGCAGGAGATGTACTTGCAGGGGGCGCCGCGTAACTACTCGGAGCTTTCGTCACCGGAGATCGAGGCCGTGTTCATGAAGCAGACGGTCGAACTCGACCCGGCGAAGCGGAAAGCGCTCGTGCTGGACATGCAGAAGGTGTCGATGCCCATCCTTGGCAAGGCGATCTACTACTGGTCGATATCGCAGACGGCGCAGTACAAGCAGGTCCAGGGCTGGGTGCCCCACGTCTCGGTCTACAACAACCAGAAGATGCAGGATGTGTGGCTGAGTGCGTAACGCCAGCAACCACTGGAGATTCAGAAGGCTGGGCGCTCGCCCAGCCTTCTTGTTGTATTGCAAATTCATATCGGAGCACACGGTGAGTTGTGCATTCAATCACGCAACGGCATTCCGATTGTGATAAACGATCTTGCCACTGGTGCGAATGCAACCAGCCGCAAACCCACGGGGCCCGCGGGCATTGCGGAGTAAGCCAGAGGAGGGAACTGGTGGCTGAGAACTATTGGACTGCGCTGGCCCAGCGCCGGATTACCCGGCGTAGTGCCTTGCGCGGAGCGGCAGTGGGCGTGGCCGGACTGTCCGGCGCCGCGCTCGTCGGCTGCGGCGGGACGGACAACAAACCGGCTGCGAGCAAAACCGGCGGTGGAGGCACCCCCGCCAGCGCGACGGCGGCGCCCGCCGTGTTGCAGCCGAAGGCGGGCGGGCGCGTCGCGCGCGCCTCCTCGGGGGACCCGCCATCCTTCGACCAGCACGGGCAATCGTCGACGGTCTCGAACCTACCGTCTTCGCCGTTCTTCAACACGCTCGTGCAATTTGACCCGACGAAACCGGACGAGAAGCCGACCGACATCATTCCGGACCTCGCGGACTCATGGGAAGTCTCGAAGGATGGGATGACCTACACCTTCAAGATGAAGCAAGGTGTGAAGTACCACGACGGCACGCCGTTCGTCGCGGCCGACGTGAAGGAGTCGCTACAGCGGCAGATCACGCCGCCGAAGGGCCTCGTCCCGCCGCGACAGGACCAACTCAAGGTCATCAAGACCATGGAGACGCCCGACGACTTCACGCTCAAGCTAACGATGTCGCGGCCGGCCTCGCCGCTGTCGATGTTGCCGATCCTCGGCCAGGGCTGGATGGCGATCTATGCCCAGAAGGACATCGCCAACGACAAGTTCGACTGGAAGAACAAGGTCAACGGCACGGGGCCGTATCGCGATCTGAAGTACGAGCGCGGCGTCAAGGTCACGATGGAGCGCAACAAGGACTACCACGTCAAGGGACGCCCGTACCTTGATGGCCTCGACGTCTTCATCATGCCCCAGGAGGCTTCGCGTGATGCGGCCTTGCAGTCGGGCCAGATCCAGATTGGCAGCCTCGCGCCCGCTTCTGCTGAATCGTTGAAGAAGGCAATCGGCGACAAGGCCGTCTATA